>NZ_LHSJ01000266.1:0-5463 GCF_001270295.1 Achromobacter sp. DMS1
CGGCCTGGGCCTTGCTGCGCTCGGCGTCCGCCTCGGGCACGCGGGCCTCGAGCTCGGCCAGTTCGGCCTGCACCTGCTCCAGTTGTTCTTCGCCGGCGGCGCGGTCGCCCGCCAACTGCTCCAGGCGCTCGGGATCGGGGCTGTGCAGCTCGCGCAGCTCCTGCTGCAGGCGTTCGCGGCGCTGCTCCAGGGCCTGCATCTGGCGGTCGGCGTCGCGCTGGCTCTGGGCCACCAGCGCGAGATTCTGTTCCACCCGCGCCAGCGCGGCGCGCATTTCGTCGCGACGGCCACGGCTTCGCGCACCCGGGCCTCGATGGCCGGCAGGCCGGCCTGCGCGTCTTCGGCGGCGGCGCGCGCCTCTTCGGTGCGCGCGGCGGCGGCGGCCAGGTCTTCTTCGGCCTGCGCGATCTGCTCGGTGCAGTGCTCGCGCTGGCTGGTCCATTCCTCGATCTGCTGCTGGAGCTGGTCGCGGCGGGCCTGCAGGCGGTTGCGCGAGTCCACCACGTGGCGGATCTCGGCTTCCAGGCGGCTGACCTGGGCGTTGGCTTCATAGAGCTGGCCCTGGGCCGCGTGCACGGCGTCGCGGCGGCGGTAGTGCGCCTGGCGGCGCGATTCCAGCTCGGCCTCGCCTGCGCGCAAGCCGGCGATGGCGGCTTCCAGCTCGTTCTGGGCCTGGGCGATTTCCTGGGTCTTGCGCGCGCGCTCTTCGCGCGCCGCGGTTTCCTTGATGAACCAGAGCGCGTGCTGCTTTTTCTCGCCGTCGGCCTGCAGTTCGCGGTAGCGCGTGGCGACTTCGGCCTGCGCCTCCAGTTTCTCGAGCTGCGTATGCAGTTCGCGCAGGATGTCCTCGACCCGGGTCAGGTTCTCGCGGGTGTCGGCCAGGCGGTTCTCGGTTTCGCGCCGGCGCTCCTTGTAGCGCGAAACGCCGGCAGCTCTTCGAGGAACACCCGCAGCTCCTCGGGGCGCGCCTCGATCAGCCGGTTGATCATGCCCTGGCCGATGATGGCGTAGCCGCGCGCGCCCAGACCGGTGCCCAGGAAGATGTCGTGGATGTCGCGGCGCCGCACCTGCTGGTTGTTGACGAAATAGCTGCTGGTGCCGTCGCGGGTGAGCACCCGGCGCACCGCGATTTCGGAGTAGGCGCTCCATTGGCCGGCGGCCCGCCCCTCGCTGTTGTCGAACACCATTTCGACGGAGGCGCGGGCGGCCGGCTTGCGGTTGCCCGAGCCGTTGAAAATGACGTCCTGCATGGACTCGCCGCGCAGCTCCGAGGCCTTGGCTTCGCCCAGCACCCAGCGCACCGCGTCGATGATGTTCGACTTGCCGCAGCCGTTCGGACCCACCACGCCCACCAGCTGGCTGGGCACGGGGATGACGGTGGGATCGACGAAGGACTTGAAACCGGCGAGTTTTATCTGGGTAAGGCGCACAGTACGATGACGACGGGGTGGGTTGAACGGATGGCGTTAACGGACCTGCCGCACAGATTGCAAACCGGCCCCTGTAGGGCCGGCTCTGACATGGCCCGTATGATACCGCAGGCGCTCTGTCCCCGAACCGGCGTCCGCCGGGGCGCGGGCAGGGGAAATGCGGAAGCGCCGCGGGGGGGCCCTCCGGCTATACTCGCTGACACTTTACGCTCCATACATGATTTTCACGCGGACTGACCAGGCTCAGGTCGTGGCACGGGGACATTCTTGAAACGAGGTTTTTATCTGGTCATGGCCGCGCAGGCCTTCTCGTCGCTGGCGGACAATGCGCTGTTCATCGCCGCGATCGCCTTGATACAGGAACTGCACGGTCCCGACTGGATGGCCCCCATCATGAAGTGGTCCTTCGCGCTGGCGTACGTGGTGCTGGCCGCCTTCGTGGGCGCCGTGGCCGACTCCTTCCCCAAGGGCCGGGTCATGTTCGCCACCAATGCGCTTAAGGTGGGCGGCTGCATGCTGATGTTCTCCTACGCCAACATCGGCATCGCCCCCCAGTACCAGACCTACCTCGTCTGTGCCGCCTACGGCATCGTGGGCATCGGCGCGGCGGCCTACTCCCCCGCCAAGTACGGCATCGTCACCGAAATGCTGCCGCCCTCCATGCTGGTCAAGGGCAATAGCTGGATCGAGGGCCTGACGGTGTTCTCCATCATCCTGGGCACGGTGCTGGGCGGGCTGCTCATCACTTCCACGGTCTCGGAGGCCCTGCTGGCGCACCCCATGATCAGCCGGCTGGTGCACACCCCGGCCGAAGCGGCCATCCTGGTGATCGCCTGCGTCTACCTGCTGGCCGCGCTGTGCAACCTCATGATTCCCCGCACCCACGTCCGCTACCCGCCCCAGCAGAAAAACCCCGCCCGGCTGGTGCGCACCTTCTGGGGCTATGTGCGCGTGCTCTGGAGGGACAAGCTCGGCCAGATCTCGCTGGCCGTGACCACCCTCTTCTGGGGCGCGGGCGCCACGCTGCAGCTCATCGTCATCGAGTGGGGCCGCAGCCACCTCGGCTACCAGCTCGACAAAGCCTCCATGCTCATGGGCGTGGCTGCGCTGGGCACCGTCATCGGCTCCATCCTCGCCGGCCGGATTCCGCTGCGGCGCGCGCTGTCCGTGCTGCCCGTGGGGGCCGCCATGGGCCTGGTGGTGCTGCTGATGCCCTTCGTCTATTCGCCCTGGAGCGTCTATCTGCTGCTGCTCGTCACGGGCGGGCTGGCGGGGTTCTTCGTGGTTCCCATGAACGCGCTGCTCCAGCACCGCGGCCACGTCCTGCTGTCGGCCGGCCATTCGATCGCCGTGCAGAACTTCAACGAACAGCTCAACATCCTGCTCATGGTGGCCATGTACACCCTGCTGCTCTGGCTGGAGCTGCCCATCAACCTCATCATCGCGATCTTCGGCACGGTGGTGACGGTGCTGATGGTGGTGTTCATGCGCTGGAGCCGGCGCAACCTGCAGGCCGACCCCGAACTGCACGACCAGATCGGCCAGGAAGGCCACGGCCGCGCCCTCAATTCCACGCACTGAACCCGGCGGGCGCGCCGGGCCGGCGCGCGGCCGGCCTCTCCCCTATCTCGCTAGAGCTGCGAGCAGGCCAGGCGCAGATCCTGCCAGGCGCGCGCCTTCTCGGAAGGGCTGCGCAGCAGATAGGCCGGGTGATAGCTCACCACCACCGGAATCTCCCGGCCGCTCTCGTCCTTGAAGCGGTGGATGCGGCCGCGCAGATTGCCGATGGTCGCATCGGTGCCCAGCAGCGTCTGGGCCGCGAAGCGCCCCACCACGAGGATGCGCTCCGGCTTGAGCAGCGCGATCTGCCGCATGAGATACGGGCTGCACGCCGCGATCTCTTCCGGCTTGGGATTGCGATTGCCGGGCGGGCGGCACTTGATGACGTTGGCGATAAACACGTCGCGCTCCCGGCTCATGCCCACCGAGGCCAGCATGGCGTCCAGCAACTGGCCCGACCGCCCCACGAAAGGCAGGCCCTGGCGGTCTTCCTGCTCGCCCGGCGCCTCGCCGATGACCATCCAGCGCGTGGGCTGCCCGCCGTGGCCGAACACCGCATTTACCCGGAGGCGGCCGAGTGGCTGGCTGACCACCGGCGAGAATACGCAGCCTTCGTTCTCGAAGGGACGAGACCGCTCGGCAAGAACTTCGGCGGCAAGGAGGACCCGGCTCCATGTGCGGACAAGTAGGCATCATCTTCGGCCGCAGCGCAGACGGCCGGACGAGCGGGATTACCTGCGCGAGCTCTTCATCCGCATGCTGCTGCACAGCGAGGAGCGCGGCCCTCACGCCTCCGGTCTGGCCTGGCTCAAAACCGATGGCAGCCACCGCATCTTCAAGCGGCCGATGCGGGCGCACGAGCTGGTCTACGAGAAGCCGTTCCACGAGCTGCTCGGGCAGGTCGACAACGAGACCACCGTTCTCATGGGGCATACCCGCTGGCGCACCCGGGGCAATGAGTTCAACAACCGCAACAATCATCCCATCCGGGCCGGGATCGTCATCGGCACCCACAACGGCACCATCTACAACGCCGATTATCTGTTCCGCCGTCTCGGTCTGCCGCGCTACGCCGAGGTGGACAGCGAGCTGATCTTCCGTCTGGCCGACCGCTTCGCGCCCGAAGGCCCCATCGACCAGGACGGCCTGAACAAGGCGCTTGCCCTCTGTCGCGGCCAGATGAGCGCCGTGCTGGCCTCGCGGCTCGACCCCGGCACCATCACCGTGCTCAAGGGCAACAAGCCGCTTTGCCTGCGCATCCACCGCCAGCACCGGGTGGTGCTCTACGCCTCGGAGGCCGCTTTCATCGACTTTGCCGTGGACAACGAGAAGGGCTGGCGCGAGCTGGAGGTGCCGCCCATGACCATGCTCACCATCCGCCACGAGGATGTGCGGGCCATCGAAAACAGCGAATTCCGCTTCATACCCCAGGAGCGTAAAGGGACACTGCCCGAAGGAGTGAATGCATGAACATTGGAGACACCGCGAAGCTGAACACAAACCCGGAAGACAGTCCCGAGACCATCCTCCGGCTCTTCGTCTACGGCACCCTGAAAAGGGGCTACTGGAATCATCAACGCTTCTGCGCCCAGGCCCGCAGCATCGAACCGGCCGTGGTCTGGGGCAGGCTTTACCATCTCCACGCCGGTTTTCCGGCCCTCGAAGTGCCGGAGGGACTGATCCTGTCCCGGGGCACCGCCGACCCGATGGCCGACGCCCGCAGACAGCAGGAGATCTGCACACCGCGCTTCGGCCGCCCGACCGGCGACTGGGATCTGATCCATGGAGAGCTGGTGACCTTCACCGACCCGCAACGTGACCTGCCGCCCATCGACCGGCTGGAAGGATTCCGGCCTGGCGGGCACAGCATGTACCAGCGGGTGATGGTGGCGGTGCTATGCGGGCGCACCTCGATTCCAGCCTGGACCTATTGGATGCCATGCCCGCCTTACGCGGAAAGAGTCGCCAGCGGCCAGTGGTTACGCCCGTGAACCGATCTTTGCGGCCTTATCCGGACGAAAGCGTTTGACAATCGGCCCCTGCCTAAATATATTAAAGGATGTTTTAAGTTGGGGAAGCTGCGCCCAGCATCCTCGTTACCGCCTCTGGCGTGGCAAGAAAACCAATCGCCCATGAGGAGCTAGAGAAATGGCCGAGATGGAAGACCGCTGGTTATCAGTAGACGAGATAGGCAAGTACCTCGGTGTCAGCAGTGACACCGTTTACCGCTGGATCGACAAGCATACGATGCCCGCCCATCGCATGGGCCGTCTTTGGAAGTTCAAGAAAGACGAGGTCGACGAGTGGGTGAAGGCTGGCGGCGCGGCGGACAAGAGCTGACAGGATCAAGCTGAATGAGCAGGAAGAACGGAATTAACAATTCAGTCGATCTGGATATCGGGACCCTCTCCGGGCATCTCTGGGAGGCGGCCAATATACTGCGTGGTCCTGTCGACGCGGCCGACTTCAAGAC
>NZ_LHSJ01000267.1:0-5429 GCF_001270295.1 Achromobacter sp. DMS1
GCGCTGGCCGGCAGCACGTAGGGCAGATGGATGTGTCCGCCCAGCACCAGGTCCAGCCCTGCCTGCGCCCAGGCGGCCAGCGCGCGCTCGCGGTTGATGAGCAGGTTGGCCAGATCGGATTCTTCCTTGGCCCGCACGGGATGGTGCGCCACCACCACGCGCAACTGCCCGGGCCTGGCCTGGCGCAGGCGCTGCGCCACGCGGCCGATCTGGGCGTCGGAGATTTCGCCGTCCTTGCGGCGGCGCGGCCGCGTGGTGTTCACGCCTATGGCCAGCAGGCCGGGCGTTTCGAACACCGGTTCGAGCGCCGCGCCCAGCGCGCGCCGGTAGTTGCCATAGGGATCGAGCACCCGCGCAAAGAGATTGAAGAGCGGAATGTCGTGGTTGCCCGGCACCGCCAGCACCGGCAGCGACAACCGCTGCACGAACTTCCGGGCGGCGGCGAACTGGCCGCGGCGGGCGCGCTGGGTGATGTCGCCGCTCAGGACGACAAGATCGGGCTCGATGGCGCGCGCCACGTCGAGCACCGCTTCCACCACGGGCTTGCGCTCGGTGCCGAAATGCGTGTCGGACAGGTGGAGAATGCGCGTCATGGGCGGGCCGGGCGTGGGGAGCCGTCCGGAACGACCAGCGGCAGGGGCTCGGGCGACACCCTGAACTCGAGCGGCGTGTCCATCCAGGAGATTTCGCCGTCCATCGCCACCTTGACGCGGCGGCGATGGCGCACGTTGACGCGCAGGCGGTCGAAGCCGAAATTGACCACGTGTTCGGCATCGCCCAGCCGGCTGAGCAAGCCGCGCAGCAGCAGGCCGTAGAGCGCCAGGGCGCCCACCGGGCGCGCCGCCATGCCCACCAGGCGGCCGCGGTCGAGTTCATCGGCGGCAATGCCGATGTGTTCGAGCTGCAGACGATTGTTTCCCACCACCAGCGTGGGCGTGCGCAGCAGCCGCGACTTGCCTTCGTATTCGAGCTCCAGGCCGAGATGCCGCGGCTCGCGCATGAGCGTGACGATGCCGGACCACAGGGCGACCAGGCGGCTGCGGCCGAACTTCTGCTTATAGGCTTCGCGGTCTTCGAGCAACTGCGGATAGAGGCCCAGGCTGGCGTTGACCAGAAAGAGGCGGCCGTTGAGCAGGCCGACCTGCACCGGCCGCACCTCGCCGCCCAGCAGGCCGCGCAGGGCGTCTTCGGTGTCTTGCGAAATACCGTAGCAGCGACCGAAGTAATTGAAGGTGCCCTGCGGCAGGATGCCGAAAGGCACGCCCTGCCCCAGCACCGCCGCGGCGACCGCGCTGAGCGTGCCGTCGCCGCCCGCCCCCACCACGATGCCGCGCTCGCGCCGGGCGTCCAGCACGGCCTGCTGGGCAGCCTCGCCCAGCCGGGAGGGATCGTCTACCGGCATCAGCGCATGGCGCCGGCCGGATTCATGCAGCACGCGCCGGATGGTGTCCTGCAGGGCCTGTGCGTCGTTACGCCCCGACCCGGTGTTGAGGACGATGAAGAGGGGTTCTTTTCCCGTCAGCGGGGGAACCCCGGTTCCGGGGCTCGGCGTGTTGGGCGTCATGCGGCAAAGATACCCAAGCCGCCGACACCCCGCAAGCCGCCGGGCGTCCCTATACCGGGCGTCCCGGTTTTCAGCGCCCGACTGCGTAGGCCTGCATCAGGCGCGGCGTGGCGGCCGCGTGCAGCAGGCCGTCGGGATCGCGCGAGGCCGCGGTCAGCCGGCCCACCGACCAGGCCGGCACTTCCTCGATGCGGTGGCCGCGCCGGCGCAGCGCCTCGATGGTTTCGGCGCCGAAACTCGCTTCCAGCGCCAGGTGGCCCGGCTTGCGGTCGCGCGGATAGAACGAAGTGGGAAAGTGCATGGTGTGCGACATCGGCAGGTCGATGGCCTCCTGCAGGTTCAGGCCATGGTGCACGTGGCGCAGGAAGAAGAGCAGTTGCCATTGCTCCTGCTGGTCGCCGCCCGGCGTGCCGAAGGCGAGGCAGGGCTCGCCGTGGCGCAGCGCCAGCGTGGGCGTGAGCGTGGTGCGCGGCCGCTTGCCGGGAGCCAGCGTGCACGGCAGTCCTTCTTCGAGCCAGAACATCTGCGCGCGCGTGTTGAGGCCGAAGCCCAGCTCCGGAATGACGGGCGAGGACTGGAACCAGCCGCCCGACGGCGTGGCGCTGATCATGTTGCCCCAGCGGTCGATCACGTCGACGTGGGTGGTGTCGCCCCGCTTGGCCGAGGCGCGCATGTCGGCCATGGTGGGCTCGCTGGTGGCGCCGCCGGCTTCGGTGATGGGCGACAGGCGGGCCAGCGTGTCCATGACGCGCGCCACCTGCGCCTCGAAGCCGGGAATGCGGCCCGGCAGCAGTTCATGCGAGGCGCGCTCGCCGATCAGGGCTCGGCGGCGGGCGTTGTAGTCGTCCGACAGCAATTGCTCCAGCGGCACGTCCACAAAGGCCGGGTCGCCGTAATACGCCTCGCGGTCGGCGAAAGCCAGTTTCATGGCCTCGGTGAGGCGGTGCACGAATTCCGGACTGCCTGGCCCGGTGGACGCCAGGTCCATGTCGCGCAGCAGCGCCAGTGTCTGGAGGAATACCGGCCCCTGGCTCCAGGGGCCGGCCTTGGCCACGGTATAGCCGTGGTAGTCGTAGGTAACGGGCGCTTCGTAGCTCGCCGACCAGCCGGCCAGGTCGTCGGCCGTGATGATGCCGCGATGCCGCGCGCCGCTCTCGTCCATGGCCTCGGTGCCGCGCGCGAACCGGTCGATGGCCTCGGCCACGAAGCCCCGGTAGAAAGCATCGCGGGCCGCGTCGATCTGCCGGTCGCGGTCGCCGCTGGCGAGTTCGGCCTCTTCGAGCACGCGCCGCCAGGTGCGGGCCAGCGCCGGATTGCGGAAGAGCTTGCGCGCCTGGGGCACGCCGCCGCCCGGCAGGTAGAGCTCGGCGGTAGTGGGCCAGTGCGTCTCGAAGAATTCTTTCAGACCGGCGATGGTATTGGAAATGCGCGGCATGAGCGCGTGCCCGTGCTCCGCGTAATAGATGGCCGGCTCGAGCACGTCGCGCACGCGCATCGTGCCGTGGTCGCGCAGCAGCAGCATCCAGGCGTCGAACGCGCCGGGGATGACGGTGGCCAGCAGCCCGTTGCCGGGAATGAGGCTCAGCCCCTCGGCGCGGTAGCGCTCCAGCGTGGCGGCGGCCGGCGTCGTGCCCTGGCCGCACAGCACCTGCAGCCTGCCCGAACGCTGCGAATAGAAGATGGCCGGCACTTCGCCGGCCGGCCCGACCAGGTGGGGCTCCACCACCTGCAGCACGAAGCCCGCGGCGACACAGGCGTCGAAGGCGTTGCCGCCGCGCTCCAGCAGCGACATGCCGGAGGCGCTCGCCAGCCAGTGGGTGGAGGTGACGACGCCGAAGGAGCCCAGGATTTCCGGGCGGGTAGTAAACATCATGGTGTGTGTCCTGGCGGGCGGCCCGCGGGTGCCTGTTCTGGAAAACGGCGGGGCGGCGCGCGCCCCGCCGCGGTCTTACTTCGCGGCGGTAACGCCCTTCAGGCGGATCAGCCCGTCCGGATACGGCACGAAGCCCTCGATCTTCTTCTGCACGCCGAAGGTCCACGGCAGGTAGAACAGGTACACGATGGGACGCTGGTCCTGCATGATGGAAAGCACCTTGTCGTACAGTTCGCGGCGCTTGGCGGTGTCGGACTCCGCGCGGGCGGCGTTGAGCAGCTTGTCGGCCTCGGGATCGCAGAATTTGCCGTCGTTGAGGTTGCCCTTGCAGCTCAGGTACTGGTGGATGTTGCCGCTGGGGTCCACCCGGCCCGACCAGCCGCTCTGGCCCACCTGGAAATCGCCGCGCGCCAGCGACGATTGCAGCGAGGCGAACTCCACCGGGCGCAGGGTGATGTCGAAGCCGGCCTCGGCGCCCATGGCCTGCACCAGCTCGAACACCTGCTGCATGGTGGTGTTGTTGCCGTAGGTGATCTCGAACTTGACGCGGTCGTAGCCGGCCTGCTTGAGCAGCGCCCGCGCCTTCTGGGGATCGCGGCCGCCGTGCTCGAAAGCCTTGTCGTAGGCGAAGCTCGCCGGCGGGAAAGGCTGGTAGGCGGGCTGGAACATGCCCTCGCCCACCACCTGGTTGAGCACGTCGCGGTCGATGGCGAGGTCCAGCGCCTGGCGCACCCGCTTGTCCTTGGCCAGCGGATTGTCGGCCCGCGCGCCGTTGGCGATATTGACGGAAATCGCCTGGAATCCCAGCCCGGTGACGGGCGCCAGGCGCAGGCTGGCGTCGCCCTTGACGGTCTTGGCGTCGCTGGGCGCGACGCGCTCGATGATGTCCAGGTCGCCGGCGCGCAGATTGTTCAGGCGCACCGTGGAATCGGGCATGGGGGTGAAGACCACGCGGTCGAAATGGTAATTGGCCGCGTCCCAGTATTTTCCGAATTTCTCCAGCACGATGCGGTCGTTCTGGACGCGCTCCTTGAACTGGTAGGGGCCCGAGCAGACGGGCTTGCTGCCGGGGTCCTTGCCGAAGGTCGCGGGCGACAGCATCATGCCGGCGCGGTCGGAGAGCTGCGACAGCAGCGACGCATCGGGCTCGGAAAGCTTCAGCACCACGGTTTCCTTGTCGGGCGCCTCGACGCTGGCGATGGTGGCCAGTTCGCTCTTGCGGTTGCTGTCGGGCAGCGTGCGCGCCCGGTCGAGATTGGCCTTGACCGCCGCCGCGTCCACCGGCGCGCCGTCATGAAAGAGCGCGTCGGTGCGCAGCTTGAGCGTGAGCGTGAGGCCGTCGGGGCTGGTGGACCAGGATCTCGCCAATTGCGGCGCGAACTTCAGGTCGGGCGTGATGTCCACGAGCTTGTCGCACAGAGAGGCGAACACGATGCGGCCCACGAAGGTGCGCGCGCGCGCCGGGTCGAGCACGTCCGGGTCGTCTTGCAGGCCGATGCGGATCGTCGTCTGGGCCTGGACCAGGCCGGCATGACCCAGTCCGCCGGCCAGCATACCCGCCATCGCCATGGCAAGGCAGAATTTACGCATGAAGAATCTCCATCTGGCACCGGCGACGCCCCGCGCAGACGCGGGCGGCATCGCCGGCCGGACGTGTGACGGCTTCGGGCCCATCCCCGCTGCGCGCGTCCAGCCGGGATTCTGCGCCAAGTGTCCGGCGCTTGTACAGCCCGCGTCCGCAAGGCGCGGACAACCGGTCCGCCCGGGTCAGGGCAGGCGGCAGAATGCGGAGAAATCCGCCGCTTTCTCGACCTCCGCGCGCAGCTTGCCGACCAGCGGCCTGCCGTCGTCGCGCCGGTACTGGAACGAATACGGCAGCGCCTCGGGCTCGGGGTCGGCCGTCAGCACCTTCAGGCTGCCTTCCCGCGCCAGCGCGCCTGCCCAGTGGGCGGGCAGCAGGCCCACGCCCATGCCCTCGACCAGCATGCCCAC
>NZ_LHSJ01000268.1:0-5427 GCF_001270295.1 Achromobacter sp. DMS1
GTCGGCCACGGGCTGCGCGCGGCGCGTAGCGGACCGGGACGCCGCGCGCCGCAAAGAAAAAAGGCCTTGCCGCACGTTGCGGCAAGGCCTGCTTGCTATTGCTGCGCGAAGCGCCAGAACGGTTAGAACGGAATATCGTCGTCCATGTCGGCGAGATTCGCGCCGCTGCTGGCCGGAGCGGCCTGCGGGGCGGGGCGTTGCTGGGGCGCGGGACGCTGGGCCGGGGCGCGCTGCTGGCGCGGGGCGTCGTCGTAGCCGCCGCCATAACCGCCGCCTTCGCCGCCGCTGTCGCGCCCGCCCAGCATCTGCATCTGGTCAGCCACGATTTCGGTGCTGTAGCGGTCGGCGCCGGTGTCCTTATCCTGCCACTTGCGCGTTTTGAGGCGGCCTTCGATGTAGACCGACCGGCCCTTCTTCAGGTATTCGCCGGCGATTTCGGCCAGGCGGTTGTACATGACGACGCGATGCCATTCGGTTTCTTCGCGGCGCTCGCCCGTGGCCTTGTCCTTCCATTGGGAAGTGGTGGCGACGGACATGTTGCAGATTGCGGCCCCGTCGGGGCTGTAGCGGATTTCCGGGTCGCGGCCCAGATTGCCCACGAGGATGACTTTGTTAACCGATGCCATTGCCGATGTCCCTCTGTCGTTGACGGCCTCGCCTGCGCGTTGCCGCGGGCATGCCGGCAACAACGTCAAAGCGTTGTTGAAGACGGGCCTCATGAAACTCGCCGGTCACCATGACGATGACCGGCGAGCCTGTATGAAACCGCAGTATGGTTCGTATTATCGACGAAAAGCCGGCCGCGCGCCAACGCCATTGGTGACAAAAGCGTCCCGCATATTGCCGGCTTTTCGCCGCATCTGGGGGCGATTCCGCCGGAAACCGCACGCTTTCCGGGCGGCGGCCGCTCAGGACAGGGGCCGCAGCGCCCAGGTCACGGCCAGCCATAGCGCGGCCAACGCCGCCGCGCCGGCGAATACCGCATTGGCGCCGGCATGGGAGGCGAGCCAGCCGCCCAGCGCCCCGCCCGTGAACAGGCCGGCCGCCTGGGCGGTGTTGTAGAACCCCAGGGCCAGCCCCTTGTAGGCCGGCGGCGCCACGCGCGACACCAGCGAAGGCTGGAGCGCCTCCAGCACGTTGAAGGCCGCGAAGAAGGCGGTCAGCGCGATGGCCAGCGTGTAGAAGCCCTGGCTGGCCGCGGGCAGCAGCGCACAGACCGCCACCAGCCAGGCCACGGAAGCCCGCAGGGCGCCGCGGTGCGCGCGCCGCCTTTCCGCCATGAAAACCGCCGGCACCATCAGCACGAATGACACCAGAATAACGGGCAGGTAGACCTTCCACAGATCGCGGGCGTCCAGCGCGCCTGTGCGCGCAAGCAGCGCGGGCACGACCACGAAGAGCGACACCTGGATCAGGTGCAGCGCGAAGACGCCGAAGTTCAGGCGCAGCAGGTCGCGGTGGGCCAGCACTTCGCGCGGACGCACGCCCTGCAGGCTGCGGGCGTCGGTGCGGGGCGCCGCGGGCACGACCCAGCCGGCCACGGCCACGCAGATCACGCCCAGGCAGGCGATGGTCCAGAACAGCCCGGAAAGCCCCCACCACCCGACCAGCACGGGCGAAAGCACGAGCGACGCCGCGAACGACAGGCCGATCGAACCGCCCACCATGGCCATGGCGCGGGTGCGCACTTCGCTGCGGGTGGCGTCGGCCAGCCAGGCCGTGACGGCGGCGGAGATGGCGCCCGCTCCCTGGATGGCGCGGCCGATGGTGATCCAGAATACGTCCGGGGCGCGCGCGCAGACCACGCTGCCTATGACGAAGAGCAGCAGCCCGAACACCACGACCGGCCGGCGCCCCCAGCGGTCGGAGGCCAGCCCGAACGGAATCTGCATGAAGGCCTGCGTGAGGCCGTACATGCCCAGCGCCAGGCCGACGCGGGCCGGATCCTCGCCGCCGGGCAGGCCGCGCGCGGCCACGGCAAAAACCGGCAGCAGCAGGAACAGGCCCAGCATCCGCGCGGCGAACAGGCCGGACAGCGCCACGCTGGCACGGCGTTCGGAGGGGGTCAGCTTGAGTTTCGGTTCTGCCGGCATGCGGGGGGTCACCATGTCGAAAGCCGCGCATCCGGCAACGGACGCGCGCGTGATCTGATTGCGCGGCTCGGCGCCGCGCCGCGCTGCGCACCGCCAGGACGGCGGTCCAACGCGGGGGGATTCGGCGCGCTATAGTACCAAGTTGGCCTTTGAAACGCCTGAAAAGAGCCCGCTTGGCGTGACCATACCGTGACCATACGCATTCGGGGTGCGCGCACCCACAACCTGAAGAACGTTTCCCTGGACCTCCCGCGCCACAAGCTCGTAGTGGTAACCGGCCTGTCCGGCTCGGGAAAGTCGTCGCTGGCCTTCGACACGCTGTACGCGGAAGGGCAGCGGCGCTACGTGGAAAGCCTGTCGGCCTACGCGCGGCAGTTCCTGCAGCTGATGGACAAGCCGGACGTGGATCTCATCGAGGGGCTCTCTCCCGCGATCTCCATCGAGCAGAAGGCGGCGGGGCACAATCCGCGCTCTACCGTGGGCACCATCACTGAAATCCACGATTACCTGCGCCTGCTGTACGCGCGCGTGGGCACGCCTTACTGCCCGGATCACGGTCTGCCGCTGCAGGCCCAGAGTGTGAGCCAGATGGTGGACGCGGTGCTGGCCTGGCCCGCCGAGACGCGCCTGGCGGTGCTGGCGCCTATCGCGCGCGGCAAGAAGGGCAGCTTCGAGGACGAATGCGCCAGCCTGCAGGCGCAGGGCTACGTGCGCCTGCGCGTGGACGGCCAGATGCAGGAAATCGACGGCATGGCCCCGCTCAAGAAGACGGAAAAGCACGACATCGACGTGGTGATCGACCGCCTGCGCATCAAGCCGGAAAGCAAGCAGCGCCTGGCCGAGAGCTTCGAAACCGCGCTGCAGCTCGCCGAAGGCCGGGCGCTGGCGCTGGACATGGACAGCGGGCGCGAACAGGTGTTCTCCAGCCGCTACGCCTGCCCCGTATGCAGCCACAGCCTGCCCGAACTGGAACCGCGCCTGTTCAGCTTCAACAATCCCATGGGCGCCTGCCCGAGCTGCGACGGCATCGGGCACGTGGGGTTCTTCGACCCGAAACGGGTGGTGGCGTTTCCGGAGCTCAGCCTGGCGGCCGGCGCGATCCGGGGCTGGGACCGCCGCAATGCCTTCACGCATTCGCTGCTCACCAGCCTGGCCGCCCACTACGAATTCGACATCGAGCAGCCGTTCGAAGAGCTGCCCGAGGCGCTCCGCGACAAGGTGCTCTACGGATCGGGCGACGAGGAAATCTCCTTCCTCTACCTCAACGAAAAAGGCCGCAGCACCGTCAAGCGCCACATTTTCGAAGGCGTGATTCCCAACCTGGAGCGGCGCTGGCGCGAGACCGACTCGGCCACGGTGCGCGAAGAGCTGGGCAAGTACCGCAACATCAAGGTCTGCCCGGAGTGCGGCGGCTCGCGCCTGCGCGCCGAGGCCCGCAACGTGCTGATCGGCCAGGAGCCGCGCGGCGGCGAGCGGCGCGGCCAGGCCATTTACGAAGTCGAGGCCATGCCGCTGTCGACCTGCCTGGAGTGGTTCCGCGCGCTGAGCCTGAGCGGCGCCAAGCAGGAAATCGCCCAGCGCATCGTGCGCGAGATCGAGGCGCGGCTGAGTTTCCTGAACAACGTCGGGTTGAATTACCTGTCACTGGACCGCAGCGCCGACACCATCTCCGGCGGCGAAGCGCAGCGCATCCGGCTCGCCAGCCAGATCGGCTCGGGGCTGACGGGCGTGATGTACGTGCTGGACGAGCCCTCCATCGGCCTGCACCAGCGCGACAACGACCGCCTCATCGGCACGCTGCAGCACCTGCGCGACCTCGGCAACAGCGTCATCGTGGTCGAGCACGACGAAGACATGATCCGCATGGCCGACTGGGTGATCGACATGGGCCCGGGCGCCGGCGAACACGGCGGCCAGGTCGTGGCCCAGGGCAGCCCCGAGGACGTGCAACGCGATCCCGCCTCGCTCACCGGACAGTACCTGAGCGGCCAGCGCGCCATCGCCATCCCGGCGCGCCGCCCCGTCACCGACGACATGCCATGGCTGGTCCTCACGGGCGCCAGCGGCAACAACCTCAAGAACGTCGACCTGCGCATCCCGGCCGGCCGGCTGGTGTGCGTGACCGGCGTGTCCGGCTCGGGCAAGTCCACCCTGGTCAACGACACGCTCGCGATCGCGGTGGCCCGCCAGCTTCATCATGCGCAAAGCGAGCCCGCGCCCTATACGGCCATGCAGGGGCTGGAGAATTTCGACAAGATCATCAGCGTGGACCAGAGCCCCATCGGGCGCACCCCGCGCAGCAACCCGGCCACGTACACGGGCCTCTTCACGCCCATCCGCGAACTGTTCGCCGGCGTGCCGGAGGCCCGCAGCCGCGGCTACGATCCGGGCCGCTTCAGCTTCAACGTCAAGGGCGGGCGCTGCGAGGCCTGCCAGGGCGACGGCGTGGTCAAGGTGGAAATGCACTTCCTGCCCGACATGTACGTGCCCTGCGACGTCTGCCACGGCAAGCGCTACAACCGCGAAACGCTCGAGATCCGCTACCGCGGCCGCAACATCAGCGAGGTGCTGGACCTCACGGTGGAGCAGGCGCTGGAATACTTCGAGTCCGTGCCCGCCATCGCGCGCAAGCTGCACACGCTCATCGACGTGGGGCTGTCGTACATCCGGCTGGGCCAGAGCGCCACCACGCTGTCGGGCGGCGAGGCCCAGCGCGTAAAGCTGTCGCAGGAGCTTTCCCGGCGCAGCACCGGGCGCACCCTGTACATCCTGGACGAACCCACCACGGGCCTGCACTTCCGCGACATCGAACTGCTGCTGCAGGTGCTCAACCAGCTGGTGGACAGCGGCAACACCGTGCTCATCATCGAGCACAACCTGGACGTCATCAAGACCGCCGACTGGCTCATCGACATGGGCCCGGAAGGCGGCGACGGCGGGGGCCGGGTGGTGGCGCAGGGCACGCCCGAAGACGTGGCGGCCTGCGAAGCCAGCCACACCGGCCACTACCTCGCCAAACTGCTGAAACGATCGAACGCCACATAGGGCCACGCCCGGGAGGCTGCGTCATGTACACCCTCATCATCGGCAACAAGAATTACTCGTCCTGGTCGCTGCGCGCCTGGCTCGCGCTGCGGGCCGCCGGCATCCCGTTCCGGGAAGAAAAGCTGGGCTTCTTCACCGAGGAATTCTCCCGCCGCCTCGGCGCGCTCTCGCCGGCGGGGCTGGTGCCGGTGCTGCTCGACGACGATTTCGCGGTCTGGGATTCGCTGGCCATTTGCGAGTATGCCGCCGAGCGCCATCCGCAGGCCGGCCTCTGGCCGCGGGACGCGCG
>NZ_LHSJ01000269.1:0-5421 GCF_001270295.1 Achromobacter sp. DMS1
GCCCCGCCTGTACGCCGGCGACGCGGAAGACGGGTACGAGGCCGGAGCGGCCGACGCCGGCCTGGAATCCGTCTATGGCGATGCGCGCACGCGCTACTCCAGCGCCACCGACGCGGGCCGGGCGCCGCCCGCCTTCCTGGACCAGGACCGCGAAGACCGCCGCGGCCTGCTGCGCCGGTTCTGGGGCGCCGGCTGCCTGCTGGCCCTGCTGGCGCTGGCGTTGCAGCTTTTGTACGTCTATCGCAGCGACGTGGCCATGGCGGCGCCGGCGCTGCGGCCCGTGCTGGAGGCGGCCTGCCGGCCGCTGGGCTGCGCCGTGGGCTATGCGCGCCGCCTGGAGCGCATTTCGATTTCCGACTCTTCGCTGCAGCCGCCGCGCGCGCGGCCGCCGAAGAGGGCCGCGCCCGCCTGGTGCTGCGCCTCGCCTTGCGCAACCGCTACGACAAACCCCAGCACTGGCCGGCACTGGTGCTGGATCTGACCGATCTTTCGGACACGGTCGTTGTGCGCAAGGTGCTGATGCCCGAGGATTACCTCACGCCCGAACAGCTCCGCGGCCCGTTCGGCCCCGGCGGAGAAGTCCGGCTCTCCGTGCCGCTCGACGTGACGGGCGTACAGGTCAACGGCTACCAACTCGACAAGTTCTTTCCCTGAAGGATGACAGCATGACGGCTCCCGTATTGGTTTGCGGCTCCATGGCGTTCGACACCATCGCGGTGTTCGAAGGCCGTTTCAAAGAACACATCCTGGCCGACCGCATCCAGTCGCTGAGCGTATCGTTCCTCGTGCCCAGCATGCGCAAGGAATATGGCGGCTGCTCGGGCAACATCGCCTACAACATGAAGCTGCTGGGCGGCAATCCGGTGCCCGTGGCCACCGTGGGCGAAGACGCGGGCGAATACCTCGACCGCCTCAGGCAGCTCGGCATCGACGTCAGCCGGGTCAAGGTCGTGCCCGGCACCTTCACCGCGCAGTGCTTCATCACCACCGACCTGGACGACAGCCAGATCGCGGCCTTCCACCCCGGCGCCATGGCGTATGCCGCCGAGAACGACCTGAGCGGCGCCCAGGCCGCCTGGGCCATCGTGGCGCCCGACGCCAAGGAAGGCATGTTCGCCCATGCCGAGCGCCTGCGCGCCCAGGGCATTCCGTTCATCTTCGACCTGGGCCAGGCCATGCCGCTTTTCGACGGCGCCGACCTGGAGCGCATGCTGGGCATGGCCCATGCGCTGACCGTCAACGATTACGAGGCGGGCGTGGTGGAGCAGCGCACCGGCCGCTCCATGGCCGATATCGCCCGCGGCCTGCAAGCGGTGGTGGTGACGCGCGGCGCCGAGGGCGCGCTCCTCATGACCGGCGGCCAGACCTTCCACATCGAGCCGGTGCGCGCCGCCGCCGTGGTGGATCCCACCGGCTGCGGCGACGCCCAGCGCGCGGGGCTGCTCTATGGGCTGACCTGCGGCTGGAGCTGGGAAGACAGCTGCCGCCTGGGCAACGTCATGGGCGCCATCAAGATCGCCTCGCGCGGCCCGCAGAATCACCAGCCTTCCCGCGCCGAAATCGACGCGACGCTGCACGCCGCCTACGGTATCCGCCTGCCCGCCTGACATCCGGCGGCGCTTCCGGAACCGCGGACCCGGCCGGCGGTCCAAAGAAAAGCCGGTCCGCGGTTTTCATGGGTTTCGCATGAACGGGCCGGCCGCTTATCCGCCCGTGGCCGAGCGTTTCAGGTTGTTGCGCGGCCGCCGTCGCCCAGTCGGGCCGGGGTATGATGGGCAGTCGTCGGCAGTGCCGATCGAGGAGTCCAAATGAACCAGAGCAAATCTCTTTCCTTCGTGACGCCGCGCGCAGGCCGCTGGCTGGCGGTTGCCGCCGTGGCGACTTCCATGGCCGTGCTGGGCGGCTGCGCGAACCGCAGCGCCTCCAGCGGCGTCTACAGTTACGACCAGGCGCAGCGCGAGCAGATCGTGCGCACGGGCACGGTGACGGGCGTGCGTCCCATCGTGATCCAGAACGACAAGTCCAGCGGCGTGGGCATGGTGGCCGGCGGCGCGCTGGGCGGCGTGGCGGGCAACGCCATCGGCGGCGGCACGGGCCGCACCATCGCCACCGTGGGCGGCGCCATCCTCGGCGCGCTGGCGGGCAACGCGGTCGAGAACCAGGTCGGCAAGGCTTCCGGCCTCGAAATCACCGTGCGCCTGGACAACGGCGAAACCCGCGTCGTGGCCCAGGAAGCCGACGTGCCCATCAGCGTCGGGCAGCGCGTGCAGGTCATCAGCGGCGCCGGCCCGACCCGGGTCACGCCCATGTGACGGCGGGCGGCGCAGCCTCCGGCTGCGCCTTCCGGCCTTCCCGAAAACCCGCCCTTGCCGGCGGGTTTTTTCATGCCCGGCCGCCGCGGCCGCCGGCCGGTGTCGCGCCGCCGCAACGGCGCTTTCCTGGGGCTTACCCTGGACTTGCCCGGCATGGCGGGGTTTCGGCCGCTTTGCTGCGTAAATCCCGTGGCGCACGCGCGGCCGAAATGCCATGATTGCGCCGGCGCCGACCCCCTGGGCCGGCGCGCGCAGTGAAAATTTCAGTTGCCTTTCAGTTTGCGTCTGTATACTCGCCGCCTGAATCTCGGGGCGGGGGATGTTTTGCCTGACGAGGCAACATAACGCTGCATCAGCGGCACTACCTATGCATACCGAGCAAGAACTCCACACCCGGATCGGCGAGATCGTCGAATCCATCGTCCTGAAGAAAGTCACGCCCGACACCCAGCTCATCGCGACCGGCCTGGTCGATTCGCTGGCGGCCGTGGACATCACGCTTGCGGTCGAGGCCGAATACGGCTGCAGCATTCCGGCTCCCGAGATCGCGGAGCACCTACAGTCGGTTCGCACGCTTGCCGGCTATGTCGCTGCCCATACCGCGTAATCCCCGGCTGCTGTCGCACCTCGCGGCGGCCCTGACCGCGACGGCGCTTGCGGTAGGCGCTTACTTCGGCGCCGACGGCATCCTGAGCCGCATCGTCCATCCCGTTTCCACCGCGCCCGCGGCGAGCAACAACTACCTGCCCAACCTGGGGCCGGACTGGGGCACGCAGAACGTCAACCTGACGCGCCTGGGCAATGCGCTGAGCGACGGCACGCTGGTAGTGCTGGGTTCGTCCGAACTGTCCAGCCACGACCTGCGTTTCGTGCCGTACCGGTTCTTCCCCGAGGAGCTCAAGGTGCCCACGCTGGCCTATGGCCATGCCATGTTCCAGTCATACGGCATCGTCAGCGTGCTGGAATCGGTGGCCGATTCGCTCACGCCCAACACCCGGCTGGTCATCATGGTGTCGCCCGCCTGGTTCGCCTCGGGCGGCCAGTTGCCGCGCAGCGCTTTTGCCGAGCACGTTACCGGCCCGGTCTGGGACCGTCTCTGGGACCAGCCCAGCACGCGCGAGCAGATGCAGAACTGGATCAGCGACAACGCCAACTGGGGCCTGCTCTGGCTCATCGCCAACGGGCAGGTGGCCGAGCTGAAAGACAAGCTCTCGCTCTGGTGGCGCACGCGCAACGAGCGCGCGCCCGACAAGCCGCGCAGCAAGCTCGCGGTGCCGGCGCACCGCTACGTGGCATGGCCCTCCACCGCGCGGCTGGACCGCGGCCAGTGGGAGCGGATCCTGCACCAGGCGCGCGAAGTCGAGCGCGCGCTCGGCAGCCACAATCCGTACGACGTGCGCGACGACTACTACGAGAAGTTCCTGGCGCCGCTGTATTCGCCGGCGCGCAACGAGTTCGCCGACGTGGACCCGATTACCCGCGCCGAGCTGGGCGACCTGTCCCGCGTGATGGCGCTGCTGCAAAAGCGCAAGGTCAAGGCGTATTTCGTCATCCAGCCGTTCAACCCCAAGCTCATCCTGGACGTGGAGCGGTTCGACCCCGTGGTCGCCGCCATCACGGGCATGTGCCAGCGCTACCAGATGGGCTGCCTGGATCTGTACAGCATTCCTTTCGAGCCCGGCATGGTGCGCGACGATATGCACTTGGCCGAGCTGGGCTGGGCGCTGGCCGACCAGGGCATCGCGGAGTTCTTTTCACGATGAAGCGCTTCTTCTACCACCTGTGCCTCTACATCGGGGTGATCCTGGTCTTCGTGTTGCAGGCCCAGCCCACCACGGGCGGCGGCGGGCCGATCAAGGTCGAATTCCAGTACCAGCAGTTCTGATCCCGGCATGGAATTGTTCGCAAGCCTGAGCTTCTTCGGCGGCGCCCTGTGCGGCGGCCTGGGCCTGCTCGCCTACCGCTTCTTCGGCATGCCGCTGCGCATCGGCTACCGGCACGTCATCGGCGTGATCTGCCTGGGCGTGTGGATGGCCGTGTTCTGGGCGCGCCCCTACCAGCCCGTGGCGTTGCTGGCGGTGTGCGGCGGCGCGCTGTGGGCCATGCGGCGGGGCTACATCCCGACCTGGCTGGCCGTGCTCGTCACCATGACGCCGCTGCTGCTCGTGAAGACGGGCGTTTCGCACCTGGCGTCCATGCTGGGGCTGTCGTTCGCCACCTTCCGCGCCATCGACGTGCTGCTCTTCGCGCAGCGCAACGAGCGCATTTCGCCGCTGGACTATTTCATCTACCTGTTCTTTCCGCTCACGCTGCTGGCCGGGCCGATGTACCGCTGGCGCACCTTTCAGGCCGACCTCAAGCGCGGCTACGAGGGCGTCAATCTGGACACCTGGCTGGCGGGGCTGGAATGCATCATGCTTGGCGTGATCCAGAAGTTCGGCGTGGCCGAGCTGATCTGGCGCTACGGCCTGGCCACCCTGGATGCGCACGACTACTCGCTGACGGGAGTCGCGCTGAATGCCTCGCTCTATAGCGCCTACCTGTTCTTCGATTTCGCCGGCTACTCCACCATGGCGGTCGGCATCGGCATGCTGTTCGGGTTCACGCTGCCCATCAACTTCCGCAACCCGCTGGCCACGGTCAACCCGCAGGATTTCTGGCGCCGCTGGCACATCAGTCTGTCCGAATGGCTGCGCGACGTGGTGTTCATGCCCATCTACAAGGCGCTGAGCAAGACGGCGTTCTTCGGCCGCCACCGGCTGGCCGCGCAGAACATCGGCATTTTCGCCACGCTGCTGGCCATGGGCGTCTGGAACGGCCTGTCGCTGCATTACATCGTCAGCGGGCTGATGTTCGGCGCTTATTCGGTGGGCCACAACCTGCTGGTCAACGCCGCGCGCACGCGGCCGGGCCTGCAGGCCGCTCTGGCGCGTCCGCTCGCGCGCTTCGCCGGGCGCGTCTTCACCCTGATCCTGGCGGCGCTGGCGCTCTACGTGTTCAGCGGCCGCAGCCCCATCTGACGCCGGGAGTTTCGGCATGCGTTTCGATCTCAAGTCCTTTGCGTTCGCCGACGAGGCGCACGCGCCCGGCGCGCTGGCGGTGGCCGGCG
>NZ_LHSJ01000027.1:0-25607 GCF_001270295.1 Achromobacter sp. DMS1
TTTTTGCGCGAAGGCCCACCATGCTTCAGAAGGATCAGTGGATGACCATCCATGTGCTCATTGCTCAAGGCCTGTCGCAGCGCGAGATCGCCCGGCGACTTGGCATTTCACGTAACACGGTGGCCCGTTACGCGGCCAGCGACGACGTGCCGCGTTACAAGCGACGCGCACCTCGACCGACCAAGCTTGAACCGTTTCACGACTACATTCTTCAACGGATGGCGGCGGCCGCGCCCGAGCAGATTGCCGCACCGGCATTGTTGCGGGAACTTCGAGAACTCGGCTATCAGGGCCAACTGCGCAGCTTGCAGGCGTTCATGAGCGCGCACCGGCCCGTACCGACCCCGGATCCGGTCGTGCGGTTTGAGACGCCCGCCGGTCAGCAGATGCAATGCGATTTCGTCGTCTTTCGGCGCGGCGCTGATCCGTTGTATGCGTTCACCGCAACGTTGGGTTTTAGCCGCTGGCGCTGGGCGCAGTACACGACGAACGAACGCGCGGAGACGCTGATTCGCTGTCACCACACGCTGTTCGAAGCCTTGGGCGGAGTGCCTAAGGAGATTTTGTACGACAACGCGCGCACCATCGTGCTGGAGCGCGATGCCTACGGCGAGGGCCATCATCGCTGGCACCCACAACTGCTTGACCTGGCCAAGCAGTATGGATTCTTGCCGCGTCTGTGCCGACCGTATCGGGCTCGCACAAAGGGGAAGGTGGAGCGTTTTCACCGTTATCTGCGTGGCAATTTCTACGTCCCGCTGGCCAGTCGACTCAAGCAGATGGGCTTGAGCGTGGATGTGGAGACCGCGAATGCCGAAGTACGCAAATGGCTTCGTGATGTGGCCAATCAACGGGTACATCCAGTCACCCAACGCACTCCCGCAGCGTTGTTTGAAGAGGTCGAGCGCGCCATGTTGCGGCCCTTGCCGCCCTACCGGATACGCCCGCAATCGGGCCCCGCCCAGCAGGCCAGCCCGATGCACACCGAACAAAGTCGTTGGTCGCACGCCATGCATACGCCCTTGCAGCATCCGCTGTCGACGTATCAACGCTTGTTGACGGAGGTGACGGCATGAACCTGCAACACGAGCGCATCGACGACTACTGCCAGGCGCTAAAACTCGAAGGCCTTATGCAGCACTACCGCGCCTTGGCCGCCGAAGCCGCCGAGAAGGACTGGACACTACTGGACTACCTGGAGCAGACGCTTCGCGCCGAGCGCGATGCCCGTCAGCTGCGGTCACGGCAGACCCTGGTACGCATGGCCGCATTCCCGGCCATCAAGACGCTGGATGAGTATGACTACGGCTTTGCCGTGGGCGCGCCCAGGGCGCAGATCGACGAACTGGCCACGCTGCGCTTCATTGAACGCGGAGAGAACGTCGTGTTGCTCGGCCCCAGCGGGGTTCCCGCGCCGTCCCTGTTTCTCCCATCGCGTCCGGGATGGCGGCAGGTTCCACGGACGATGCGCAGCAGGAAAATCGTATTCCACGCGGAGCCGCCGCCGACGCCGAAGCGGTCGCAGATCCATTCTGAAAGACCGATCCAGCGCACTGCCTGGATTTGCACCGCCCGCTCGTCCCGTAAGCGCTCCTCATCGATCAGGCGGTCTTTCCAGAACAGCCAGAGCGTCAGGCCGATATTGGCCGCCACATCCTGCGCCGCTTCGACCGAATCCGCCTCATAGGCCGCTTGCAGCGCCTCGGAGAAGTCGCCCATCACGCTCTTTGCCGTTTCGATCCTGGCGGCCCCCGAGAGATCGGTTGCGTTCAAGACAACCGCCTTGCCGAGCAAGCGCGCAGGTTGAGGTACTCGAAGCGAATGCGGGGGTTATAGCGGACCACCAGATGCAGTTCAGGGTCCGACGCAAGGCGTTCGAGCTCGGCGGCGGCTGCAACCGTTTTGCCGCGCATGTAGAGGTTCCAGCTACGCGCGATGAAGGCCATCGCGGAAAAAGAAGCGAGGCCACTCTTCGTGGAAACCGGCTTGAGGCGCCGTTCGAGTCTGGCGAGTGCTTCATGGCTGCGCTCCAACTGCCCGAGCTTCCGCCATGCCAGGCTTTCCTTCAGTACCGACAACGCGACCTGAAAATCGTCCGTTGCAGCATGCTGCGCCACGCGGAAGCTCTCGGCCAGGCTCCGGTCGGAAGCCGACGGGAACCCGTCGAGAGCAACACGCATCGCCTGTGTCAGATGGTTCCAGTACGCGACATCCTGCATCACATACCCGGTGGGGTCGCCGCGCATCGATTCGTCTGCGGGCAATCCGAGAAGCCGTGCCAGGGTAGGACTGTCGAGCTCGGCTCCCCGCGCATATATCCGAAGACGGGCCGCCGTTTCGCCCCGCATCCAGAACGGTCCATGGCTGCGCCGCCTGGTGCTCAACAGTGCCGGCTCGATCGCAGGGTCGTCCCCCCACCCAACGGAAATGCCCCAGCACTTGAAGTCCGCGAATGCTCTCGATATGAGCATCCGGAAATTGGACCTGCCCGGAAAACGCGCCTGTATCGCGGAAGCAGACAGGCTTGTGCCGCTTGAACGATATGCGTGATAGATGCGCAGCAGCAGCCAAAGCGATTGATAGCGCGCCGGCATGCCGTTGACGAGATAGGGCTCTGAAAAATCAATGCGGATGGGTGTTTCGATGCTCACGGCTCGTTTTTTGGCGATCGGTCGATGAAAATGACCGGAATGCGTTTCGCCATTCTAGTGCTTGCGCGTGCAGCGTCCATCGCGTGTTACAGCCGTTACGAAGCGGCGCTTGGCATGCCGGCATGCCGTCCTTAATCTCTCGCTCCATCGGGCGCACATCGCCCGATCATTCATCCGTCTAAAGAGTAAAAAGGGAGCGTCATGAATATCTTCAATCGCGCTTTGGGTGCGCTCGCCATCGTTGGCGTCACACTGGCCGGCCATGGCCTTGCCCAGGCAAAACCGGGTTGCGACGAACAGGCCGATTTCGCGGCCGCGTTCGAGCAGTCGCAGGTGCAAGGCACCTTCGTGCTGTTCGACCCGGAAACGGGTGCCATGTATTGCCACAATGCCGAACGTGCGCGCACACGCTACCTTCCGGCCTCGACTTTCAAGATTCCGAATACGCTGATTGCTCTCGAATCGGGCGTGGCATCCGGCCCCGATTTCGCGCTTCCATGGAACAGCGGGCGCGATCCCCGGCAAGCATGGTGGCCGCAGGTATGGGCAAAGGACCATACGCTGGCAAGCGCCCTGCCGAACTCCGTGGTCTGGTTCTACAAGGAGCTTGCGCGGCGCACGGGAACGGCGCGCATGCAAGCATACGTGGACCGTTTCCAATATGGGAATCGCGATATCTCCGGCGGCATCGACACCTTCTGGCTCACGGGAAAACTCGGCATCTCGGCGGAGGAACAGGTCGCGTTCCTGCACAACTTCCATTCCGGCAAACTGGGCGCCTCCGAACGGAACACGCAGATCGTCAAGGACTTGCTGGTGCTGGAGGAAACGCCGGCCTACCGCTTGAGCGGCAAGACCGGGTGGTCGGGTTTCGGAGACGCGACGACACCGCAGACCGGATGGCTCGTCGGCTACCTGGAACGGGGCGAACAGGTCTACTTTTATGCAACCAATGTCGAAATCAGGAAGGAGTCTGACGGTGCGGCCAGGTTTGCCGTTACCAAGGCGATCTTTAACAGCCTTGGATTAATGTAGTGGGGCTGCGTGAGGTACGCGCCTGGATCGCTGCCTTGTTTTTCAGCCGATAGACTTCCAAACCAGCAGCCTCGCCAACACTCGTTGCGGACTAGAAGATCGCTACCGCTTGCCCGCCGGCTGGTAGCGATCTTCATGAATACCCAGGAACGGCAACGCTTTTTTCCATCAGCCCGCACTCGTGTAATCCACGGCAGCCCACTCGAAATACGGCTTGAGCAAGGCGATTAGTTCAACATGCGCGGGGTGGAAAAGATAGGCTTCCAGTCCCGCAACATCGTCGAACTTCGATTCCAGCGAATAGTCCCAGCACACCGGCCGCTGTATTTCGTTCGCCGAAAGTTTCCAGTAACGGATGCTTGCGATCTTGACGCCGAGGGCGTCCATTTTCTCCACCAGTTCGCGCTCGCGTTCGGGCTGCTTTTCGACGCCGGGTTTGCGGCGAAACAGTACGAGGTGATTCAGCATGGAACACCCCCGCGCTGCATGAGCCAGGCCGGCGCATCCTGCAATGCCACCGGACGAAGGAAGCGCTGCAAGGCCGCTTGCCCGACCGAGGTCGTCTGCGGCTGAGTCGAGGCCGGCCAAGGCCCGCCGTGGTGCTGTCCGCGCGTGACGGCAACGCCGGTCGGCACTCCTGAGAACAGCACACGCCCTCCAACATTCATTGCGGCGCGCACGATGCGACGCGTCTCTTCGCTTTCCTCTTCAGCGCCCCAGACGGTTACCGTGAGGCTGCCTTCGACGGCATCCAGCACTTGAAGCGTCTGCTCGGTCGAATCCGTGACCAGAACCACGCAGGACGGACCGAACACCTCTTCGCGCAACCCCGGCTCTGCCAGGAAGGCCGCAACGTCGATCTGCACCAGGTTCGGTTGCGGGTTTCCATCTGCACGGGGGTTCGCGTGATTGAGACGTCTGGCTCCCGGATGCGCGCACAGTCGTGCCGCTCCGCGCTCGAAGGCATCGCGAATGGCTGGCGTCAGCATGGCGTGCGTGGTCTGCTCGTCCAACCGCTCCGCCAATTGACGAAGAAAGGATTGGCTGTTTGCGTTTCCGCGCAACACCAGGAGGCCGGGACTGGTACAGAACTGGCCGCAGCCTTGTGCAATCGATGCCGCCAGGGTCTGAGCCAGCTCATTGCCGTTGGTCTCGATTGCCGACGGCAGCGCCACGATGGGATTGATGGAGCCGAGCTCGCCGTAGAAAGGAATTGGCCGGGGCCGCGTGTTGACCTCGCGCTGCAGCGCCGCCCCGGCGGCAAACGAACCGGTAAAGGCGACGGCAGCGATGCCCGGATGCTGCACCAGATAGACGCCCACGTCCTTCGATGCGCCTTCGACCATGGTCAGCACACCGTCCGGCGCACCGGCCGCCTGCAATGCCTGTTGCGCCAGCTTGAAGACGGCACGGGAAAGTTTCGGATGCGCGGGATGGGCTTTCACCACCACCGGACAGCCGGCGGCCAGGGCCGAGGCCGTGTCGCCGCCGAGTACGGAAAAGGCAAACGGGAAATTGCTGGCCGAGAACATGGCTACCGGCCCCAGCGGCACCGCTGCGCGCACCAGATGAGGGTGGCCCACAGGCGGCAGCCCGGGGACTGCCGGATCTTCGAACATCGGGAAAGCGTCCCCGGCTTCGACGGCATCGGCAAATACGCGCAACTGGAACGCCGTCCGGTCAAGCTCGCCGTTCAGGCGCGGGATCCCGAGATACGTTTCTTCGTGCGCAATCGGCACCAATTCTTCACGCGCCGCTTCCAGTGCTGCCGCAAGCGCCTGCAGCGCGCCGACGCGGCGCGCCGGCTGGCTCGAAGACCACGCTGGCCAGGCTGTTGTCGCCGCATTGACGGCAACATCGATATCGGCAGACGTAGATTCTCGCCGCTCATCCAGTCGTTCTTTGTTCATGCGATCCTTCTCGCGATACGAAACCGTGCCGGCACTGAACTGTCCAGGCCCACGCCGGCCGGCACATCTTGGGAATGGGAACAGCCGGACTCAATCCAGCACGATGTTTGCGAGGCGGATGATCTCCGACCACTTCTTGTCTTCGTCGACGACAAATTTCCTGATCTCGTCGAGTCCGCCGCTCATCGGCACCATGTATTGCGCCTGGATCTCCTTCTGGAACTCCGGAGACTTCGCGATTTCCTCGGAGGTCTTGTTGATCAACTGCGCAATGCCCTGATCGATGGCCTGAGGAGCGAAAAGGCCGACCCAGGCGCCGGTCTCGTATCCAGCGAGTCCCTGCTCCGCGACGGTTTTCACCTCAGGCAAGGAAGGGTCCCTGGAACGGCTGGTGATGCCCAGCGCGCGCATCCGGTTCGACTTGACATAAGGAATCGCAACCGGCGCGTTCAGGAACATAACCTGGATCGTGCCGCCCATCAGGTCGGTGGCGGCGGGCGACGCGCCCTTGTAAGCGACGTGGGTCATGTTCACGCCGGCCATTTTCGTAAACAGCTCGCCGGAGAGATGCTGCGAGGAGCCGGCGCCGGACGAGCCGTAGTTAAGCGCGTTGGGGTTGCGCTTGGCATAGTCGATCAGTTCCTGCACCGTCTTCACCGGCAGCGAAGGCGTCACGACCAGAATGTTTGCCATGCTGGCGGACAGGGCGAGCGGGGTCAGGTCTTTTCTGAACTTGAAGCTGATGTTCTTGTACAGACTGTCGTTGGCAACGTGGTTGCTGCCGCCGAAAAGCAGCGTATAGCCGTCGGCCTTGGCCTTGGCCACATAGTTGGCCGCGATATTTCCGTTTGCGCCCGGCCGGTTCTCGACGACGAACGGCTTGTTGAGCTTGTCGCCGAGATGCTTGGCCATGATACGCGCGACGATGTCCACCGATCCGCCCGGCGCATAGCCGACGATAATGGTGACCGGCTTTTCCGGATAGGCGGCGTGGGCGGCCGGTGCAACAGCGGCGATGGTCGCCAGCGTCAGGCCGGCCGCGATGGTGTGAAGCTTGCCGAACATAGTCCCTCCAATGTTGTGAATGATTAAGTGTCCTGGCGGCGTCCTGCCGCGGATCAGTCTTCAGCGGTACGCGGAGCGGCGAGGTGATATCCGCGTCCGGCGTAATCGAATTCGTGCAACTGGCAGATGGCGGCCGCGGGGTCGGCCGGCGACGCGTAGTACGCGCGTATCT
This sequence comes from Achromobacter sp. DMS1, assembly GCF_001270295.1. Lineage (NCBI taxonomy): Bacteria > Pseudomonadati > Pseudomonadota > Betaproteobacteria > Burkholderiales > Alcaligenaceae > Achromobacter > Achromobacter sp. DMS1. The sequence goes on from NZ_LHSJ01000027.1 coordinate 6,834, forward strand.
CGCGGATGCGTCCGGTTTTCTCGTCGAAGACGTACCACTCGTCACCGCGCAACGCCTTGCCGATCTTGTTTTTCCAATGTGTCCACTCGATTACGGCTTCCGGTACCGTGGAAGAGCACAGCACCTTTTCGATGGTCCATTGCGAGCCGAGCGTTTCGACGCACCAGATCCATTTCTTTGCAATCGTTTCCGCGCCGCGCCAGGGGATGTCGGGAAGCCCGGGCGGAAAGTAGTGCACGGCGTCCGGCGTGAAGCAGGATACGAGCCCTTCGTAATCGGCGGCGTTGCAGGCGTCGAAGTAGCGCCGGATCGTCGCTTCCATCTGCTCGGGTTTAAGTTTCGACATGGGCTCTCCTTGAATTGAACGGGTGTTCGCTGTCTGATGCAGGCGGGTATCAGCCCGCCCTTTGCTTTTCCTTTCTTCTGGCGCGCCTATCCGACTGCGCGTCATGCGGCAATGGTAAAAACGGGCTTGTTTCCCCTTACCGGAGTCGACATGCTGCAAGACGCCCTGCTTGCCTGGTTTCACTACCTGGCCATTTTCGTGCTCGTGGTCATCATGGCGGCCGAGGCCGTGCTGCTGCGCCCGGGCCTGTCGCCCGATACGGTGCGGCGGCTCGCGCTCTACGACCGCCTGTACCTGGCATCCGCCCTGGCCGTGCTGGCCACCGGCGTGCTGCGCCTGACGCTGGGCGCCAAGGGCGCCGCCTTCTACATGGGCAACCCGTGGTTCCATGCCAAGATCGCGCTCTTCGTCATCATCGGGCTCTGTTCGATCCCGCCGACGCTGGCCTTCCTGCGCTGGTCGAAGCAGCCGCGGGGCTACGTCCCGCCCGAGGCCGAGATCCGGCGCGCCCGCCGCTGGGTGATGATCGAATCGCACCTGTTCATCCTGCTGCCGCTGTTCGCGGCGCTCGTGGCGCGCGGCATCGGCCTGTAGCAGCGCCGGCGTCCGCCGTCAGGGACAGCGCGCCGGCTCCCGCGGCGCGCGCCGTCCACCTCGATGACGGCATAGCGCACCACGCCGGCGCGGTCGTTCGGCAGTACGTCCAGCACCTCGCCGTCGCTCCGCTGCACCGCCGACATACCGTCGGGCAGGTCCTGGCCGTCGTCGCGGCGCGCCGTCATCCCGTAGTCCGGGCTGAACACCCACGCGCCGGGCAGGCGCCGGTTCAGCGGATACGCGGTGGATTGGACCAGCGTGCCCGCGGGATAGCGGTACGGCCCCAGTCGCAGCGGGCAGGCCAGCGAACCGCGCGCCACGCCCAGCAGGCGGCGTTCCTCGTCCAGCAACAGCCCGGGACGGCCCAGCAGCAGCCCGGACACGGCCACCGGCTCGCTGGACTCGACGCTCACGTACCAGCGCAAGGGCTCGACGTGCCCATTGGTATATTTCTCGCCATCGCGCGCCTGCGCTTCGGCGCCCGCGGGCAGGTCCACGCCGCCCGCGCGGTTGCCCGCCGCCAGCGAGCAGGACGCGAACTCGATGCGCGCCCCTTCGTCCTCCACGCGGAATTCCACTTTGCGCGTCGTGTCGCACAGCCATCCCGCCACCGTCTGGGCGCCCTCTCCCCAGACCTGCACGGTGCGCGGATAACTGCGCGTTTCCTTGTAGGTGCGCCGGTCGTAGTCGGTGTACAGGTAGCGCACGATGCGCTTGGCCCGCATGCCGAAGGCCGGCGTCGGCGCATCGAAAACGGCCTCGGTGTAGCGCTCGGGCTGGCCTTCCTTCTCCAGCACCAGGCGCGTTCCGGCGGGCATGGGCACACCGCCGAGCGTTTGCGGCTGCTGCAGCGTCACGCGCCGCGCCGCCTCCTGCCTGGCCTGCTCGCGGTCGAACTGCCAGAGCATCACCCGGAACGCAACGTGAAACGCCCGCCCGCGGCCAGCGCCAGCAGCGCCGCGCCATGCAGCCACGGGACGGCGCGCGAAGCGCCGCCGCGCCCCGCCGCTGACGGCCAGCACGGCCAGCCATCCCAGCAGCGCCACGCCGGCGAGTTCCGAAACGAGCAGCAGGGCAAGGAATTCCGTCGAGGGCAGCGCAAGTGGGATCATGGCCGCGATGATACGTGAACCGGCTGGCCTGTCCGCGGCGCGCGCAACGCCGCACCGCAGCCGCCGCGAAGAACGGCAAAGAAAAACCCGCCACGCGGGCGGGTTTGTCGGGCAAGCGTCAGGCGATCAACGCTTGTCCATCGGGGGCACGTCGCGGGTGACGTGGCCGGTGAAGAGCTGGCGCGGACGGCCGATCTTGTAGTCGGGGTCGGACAGCATTTCGTTCCATTGCGCGATCCAGCCCACAGTGCGGGCCAGCGCGAAGATGGCCGTGAACAGCGAGGTCGGGATGCCGATGGCGCGCTGCACGATGCCCGAGTAGAAGTCCACGTTCGGGTACAGCTTGCGCTGGACGAAGTAGTCGTCTTCCAGGGCGATGCGCTCGAGCTCCATGGCCAGCTTGAAGAGCGGATCCTTTTCCAGGCCCAGGGAAGCCAGGACTTCCTTGCAGGTTTCCTGCATGAGCTTGGCGCGCGGATCGTAGTTCTTGTAGACGCGGTGGCCGAAGCCCATCAGGCGCACGCCCGAGCTCTTGTCCTTGACCTTCTCCATGAACTCGCCGACCTTGGCCACGCCGCCGTTGGCCTGCAGGTCTTCGAGCATCTGCAGGCAAGCTTCGTTGGCGCCGCCGTGGGCCGGGCCCCACAGGCACGCCACGCCGGCCGAAATGGCGGCGAACGGGTTGGTGCCCGACGAGCCGCACAGGCGGACCGTGGAGGTGGAGGCGTTCTGCTCGTGGTCGGCGTGCAGGATGAAGATGCGGTCCAGCGCGCGCTCGACCACTTCGTTCACCTTGTACTCTTCGCACGGCGTGGCGAACATCATGCGCAGGAAGTTGCCCGTGTAGGACAGGTTGTTCTGCGGATAGATGAAGGGCTGACCCTGCGAGTACTTGTACGCCATCGCCACCAGCGTCGGCATCTTGGCGATCAGGCGGATCGCCGAGATGTGGCGGTGCTGCGGATTGGTGATGTCGGTGGAGTCGTGGTAGAAGGCCGACAGCGCGCCCACCAGGCCGGTCAGCACGGCCATCGGGTGCGCGTCGCGGCGGAAGCCGCGCAGGAAGAAATGCAGCTGCTCGTTCACCATCGTGTGATGGGTGACTTGCGAATCGAAGTCGGCCTTCTGCTCGGCGTTGGGCAGCTCGCCGTTCAGGATCAGGTAGCAGATGTCCATGAAGTCGCAGTTCACGGCCAGCTGCTCGATCGGGTAGCCGCGGTACAGCAGCTCGCCCTTGTCGCCGTCGATGTAGGTGATGGCCGATTCGCACGAGGCGGTGGACATGAAGCCGGGGTCAAACGTGAACATGCCCGTCTGGCCGTACAGCTTGCGGATGTCGATCACGTCGGGACCGACCGTACCCTTGTAGACAGGAAACTCAATAGGAGCGCTGCCATCCGAGAAGGATAGAGTGGCTTTTTTGTCAGACAGGTTCATCGCTATTTCCTTTCGATTGAATCAGAGCTCGCGCATCCGGCCCAGAATGCTCCGAATCCGAGGCGTGTCCAGCACGCCTTCGGGTTCCTTGCGAGCCAGCAGCAGGTCGAGCAGATCGTTGTCTCCAAGCTCGAAGAGCTGCGTCAATGCGCTCACATCCTCGTCGGTAAGCTGGGTTTCGTAGGCGTCCAGATACCGGGTGATGATGAGGTCATTTTCGAGCAGGCCGCGGCGCGCTCGCCAACGCAAACGCGCCCGTTCCAGTTCAGTGAGCCTGCTCATGGTCGCACCTTGTGAATACCATTAAGACTAGACAGTCCGTCGAACCATCAGTTCCTTGATCTTGCCGATCGCCTTGGTCGGGTTCAGGCCCTTGGGACAGACGTCGACGCAATTCATGATCGTGTGGCAGCGGAACAGGCGGTACGGGTCTTCCAGGTTGTCCAGACGGCTGCCCGTGGCTTCGTCGCGGCTGTCGGCGATGAAGCGGTAGGCCTGCAGCAGGCCGGCGGGGCCCACGAACTTGTCCGGATTCCACCAGAAGGACGGGCAGGAAGTGGAACAGCACGCGCACAGGATGCACTCGTACAGGCCGTCGAGCTCTTCGCGCGCCTCGGGCGACTGCAGGCGCTCGCGTTCGGGCGGCGGCGTGTCGTTGATGAGGTACGGGCGAACCGAGTGGTACTGGTTGAAGAAGTGCGTCATGTCCACGATGAGGTCGCGGATCACGGGCAGGCCGGGCAGCGGCTTCAGGACGATGGGTTCCTTAAGCTCGCGCAAGTTGGTGATGCATGCCAGGCCGTTCTTGCCGTTGATGTTCATGGCGTCCGAACCGCACACGCCTTCGCGGCACGAGCGGCGCAGCGACAGGCTGTCGTCCACCGTGTTCTTGATGCGCACCAGCGCATCGAGCAGCATCTTGTCGGTGGGCTGGAGTTCGACCTCCAGCTTCTGCATGTAAGGACGCTCGTCCTTGTCCGGGTCGTAGCGGTAGATTTCGAACTTGACGATTCTCTTGGTGCTCATAATTTGCTCTTTCCGGACTTAGAAAGTACGCGCCTTGGGCGGGAAGGACTCGACCGTCAGAGGCTGCATCTGCACGGGCTTGTACTCGAGGCGGCTGCCTTCGGAGTACCACAGCGTGTGCTTCAGCCAGTTCTCGTCGTCGCGGTTCGGGTGGTCGTTCAGGGCGTGCGCGCCGCGGCTTTCGGTGCGGTTGGCGGCCGACTTGATGGTGGCGCGCGCCACTTCGGTCATGTTGGCCAGCTCCAGCGCCTCGACGCGCGCGGTGTTGAACACCTTGGACTTGTCCTTGAAGTAGATGTGGTCGGCCTGCTTGGCCAGGTCTTCGATCTGCTCCACGCCTTCGTTCAGCAATTCCAGCGTGCGGAACACGCCGCAGTGGCGCTGCATGGAAACGCGGATGGCGTTGCCGATATCCTGCGCCTTCTCGCCGGACGTGCGCGATTCCAGCTTGTTGACGCGGTCCAGCGAATATTCCACGGCCTGCTGCGGCACCGGCTGGTGCGCGTGCTGGCGCTCGGGGTGCGAGTTGACGATGTGGTTGCCGGTGGCGCGGCCGAACACGATGAGGTCCAGCAGCGAGTTGGTGCCCAGGCGGTTGGCGCCGTGCACCGACACAGCGGCGCACTCGCCCACCGCGTACAGGCCGTTGACGATCTTGTTCTCGCCGTTGACGCGCGTGAGGACCTGGCCGTGATAGTTGGCCGGGATGCCGCCCATCTGGTAGTGGATGGTCGGAACGACGGGAATCGGCTCCTTGATCGGGTCCACGTTGCCGAACTTGATGGCGATTTCGCGGATCGAGGGCAGGCGCTTGTTGATGACGTCGGCGCCGAGGTGGTCGAGCTTGAGCACCACGTAGCTGCCGTCGGGACCGCAGCCGCGGCCTTCCTTGATTTCCTGGTCCATCGAGCGGGACACGAAGTCGCGCGGGGCCAGGTCCTTCAGCGTGGGCGCGTAACGCTCCATGAAGCGTTCGCCATCCTTGTTGAGCAGAATGCCGCCTTCGCCGCGCACGCCTTCGGTGATCAGCACGCCGGCGCCGGCCACGCCGGTCGGGTGGAATTGCCAGAATTCCATGTCCTGCAGCGGGATGCCCGCACGGGCGGCCATGCCCAGGCCGTCGCCGGTGTTGATGAAGGCGTTGGTGGACGCGGCCCAGATGCGGCCGGCGCCGCCCGTGGCCAGCACGGTGCTCTTGGCTTCCAGGATGTAGATTTCGCCGGTTTCCATTTCGAGGGCGGTCACGCCCAGGACGTCGCCGGCCTCGTTGCGCAGCAGGTCCAGCGCCATCCATTCGACGAAGAACTGGGTGCGCGCGGCGACGTTGCGCTGGTAGAGGGTGTGCAGCAGCGCGTGGCCGGTGCGGTCGGCGGCGGCACAGGCGCGCTGGACGGGCTTCTCGCCGAAGTTGGCGGTGTGGCCGCCGAACGGGCGCTGGTAGATGGTGCCGTCGGGGTTGCGGTCGAACGGCATGCCGAAGTGCTCGAGCTCGTACACGGCGTTGGGCGCTTCGCGGCACATGAACTCGATGGCGTCCTGGTCGCCCAGCCAGTCCGAACCCTTGACGGTGTCGTACATGTGCCAGTACCAGTTGTCTTCGCTCATGTTGCCCAACGAGGCGCTCACGCCGCCCTGCGCCGCCACGGTGTGCGAGCGGGTGGGGAATACCTTGGACAGCACGGCGACCGACAGGCCGGCCTGGGAAAGCTGCAGGGAACAACGCATGCCGCTCCGCCGGCGCGACGACCACCACATCAAACTGGCGGCGCGGCAGGGATTTCATGACAGAGACCACGGCTTAAATGCTCCAGAGGATTTGCGCGAAGTAGATGAACGAACCGACCAGCCAGAGGATCGTCAGCACTTGCAGCAGCAGGCGCACGCCCACCGGCTTGACGTAGTCCATCCAGATGTCGCGCACGCCGATCCAGGCGTGCCATCCGAGCGCGATGAATGCGAGGGAGGCCAGCAGCTGGCCCACCGGAAGAACGCCCACATAGAACGTGAACAGCGCGGTCCAGTTTTCGTACGTGAAGGCGGGCATCGCCAGGATGCCGATGAGCAGGACCAGCGTGTAGACCGCCATGATGACGGCGGTGATGCGCTGGACGATGAAATCCATGACGCCGTAATGGGCGCCGACGACCAGACGCTTGGGTCCGTAGTTCTTGGTGGCGGCCATTTACAGCACTCCGAACAGTTTGAGGGCGAACACCACGGTCAGCGCCAGGCTGACCCCGAAAACCACGCCGGCGCTCTTCTTGGCCGACTGCTTGTCCAGGCCGACGTGCAGGTCGAGGACGAGATAGCGGATGCCGGCACAGAAGTGGTGCAGGTAGCCCCAGATCAGCACCAGCAGGACCAGTTTCACGATCGGGTTGCCCGCGTATGCGGCCACGGCGGCGAACGTCTGCGGCGAGGCCACGCTGGCCGCGAAGAGCGGCAGGATGACCAAGGGCAGACAGACGAAGAGCAAGGCGCCGCTGACGCGGTGCAGGATGGACAGCTTGCCCGGCAGGGGCAGGCGATAGCTGGCAATTTGCGCAAGACCAATATTGCGAAACTGCGGACGTGGCTTGGCAGCGGTGTCGGACATGACGGCCTCAGGTTTCTTACTAGGGAATCGTGACGGCGAAAATGCCGTGCCCCTTTCGGGCAAACGCATTATTTTCGCCCAGAGATCGGGTTGGTATCAAATCGTAGGCAAAACACTCATCAATTCAGACTATTGCGGTAGTGGTATCGATCAGTCAAGTAAAGACCGCGCCGGATTTCCATGGGGCGGTCACCATAGGTGTAGGACACGCGATCCACCTGCAGCAACGGGGTTCCGGGCTCGACATTCAGCAGCGCCGCGATCTCGGCCGGCGCGGCCACGGCGCGGAGCTTTTCGTCGGCGCGCACCATGCTCACGCCGAACTCCGACTCGAAGAGCCCGTACATGGGAGCGCGGTTGGCCGACAGCAGCTCCAGCGTGAGGCCGCGAAAGGCCGCGCCCGGCAGCCAGATGTCGTCCACCACGGTGGGGACCTGGTTCATACAGAGCAGGCGGCGGATCATGATGACGGTTTCGCCGGCGCGCAGGTCGAGCCCGCGGGAGATCTCGGCCCGCGCGGCGCAGGCGGCGGCGGCGAGGATGCGGCTCTCGGCGCGGCCGGCTTCGGCGCGGCCGGCTTCGGTTTCGTCGTCGGCGGCCAGGCGCAGGAAGCGGTAGCGCACCCGCGCCTCGTGATGGGTGGCGACGAAGGTGCCCTTGCCCTGGCGGCGCAGCAGCAGGTGTTCGGCGGCGAGCTCGTCCACCGCCTTGCGCACCGTGCCCTGGCTGACCTGGAAGCGCGCGGCGAGGTCGATCTCGCTGGGAATGAGTTCGCCAGGCTTCCATTCGCCGCGATCAAGGCTCTGCACCAGCAGATCCTTGATCTGGCGGTACAGCGGACTGAAAGCGGCCCCCTCGCCCGAAGGTCGGGCGGCGCGTGCGCGTGCGGAGGGTTGGTCGGCCATGGGTTTTCTTGGAGTCTTCATGTTCATGCGAATGGCGGAGGCGTCGCGCGGGGCGGCTGTTCCGCCGCGCGACCGGAGGAAGGCCCGGAAGGGCCGCCCCGGGGCGGCAGCCTTTGGCAGGACACCCGAAGACGGCATGCGCTGCGGCGCATTCGAACAAACGCACTATTGTGGCATACCGCGAGCCGGCCTGTCCAACGTCTTATGTCTTATATAAGATATAAGAGAAATTGACGCATACGTAAATTCGATCTAGGATTCCAGGCTGCCCAGCCCTCCTGCCTTGCGCTCCGGCGCGGCAGGTTCCGGCCGTCAACGGATTACACTGATTGTCGAGATTTTTTCTCGCCAAACCATTCTGGAGAACGTCCATGTCCAAGCCCGCCATGCGTGTCGCCGTCACCGGCGCCGCCGGCCAAATCGGTTACGCCCTGCTGTTCCGCATCGCCTCCGGCGAAATGCTCGGCAAAGATCAGCCCGTCATCCTCCAACTGCTGGAAATCCCCGACGAAAAGGCGCAAAAGGCCCTGAAGGGCGTCATCATGGAACTCGATGACTGCGCCTTCCCGCTGCTGCAGGAAGTCACCGCCCACAGCGATCCGCGCACCGCGTTCAAGGATGCCGACGTGGCCCTGCTGGTCGGCGCCCGTCCGCGCGGCCCCGGCATGGAGCGCAAGGACCTGCTGTCGGTCAACGCCCAGATCTTCACCGCCCAGGGCAAGGCCCTGAACGAAGTCGCCAGCCGCAACGTCAAGGTGCTGGTGGTCGGCAACCCGGCCAACACCAACGCCTACATCGCCATGAAGTCGGCGCCGGACCTGCCCGCCAAGAACTTCACCGCCATGCTGCGCCTGGACCACAACCGCGCCCTGTCGCAACTGGCCGCCAAGTCCGGCAAGGCCGTGGCCGACATCGAGAAGCTGGTCGTGTGGGGCAACCACTCGCCCACCATGTACCCCGACTACCGCTTCGCCACCGTGGGCGGCGAGAGCCTGGCCAAGATCATCAACGACGACGCCTGGAACCGCGACGTCTTCATCCCCACCGTGGGCAAGCGCGGCGCCGCCATCATCGAGGCGCGCGGCCTGTCCTCGGCCGCCTCGGCCGCCAACGCCGCCATCGATCACGTCCGTGACTGGGTCCTGGGCAGCAACGGCAAGTGGGTCACCATGGGCGTGCCGTCCGACGGCTCCTACGGCATCCCCGAAGGCATCATCTACGGCGTGCCGGTCATCACCGAAAACGGCGAATACAAGCGCGTCGAAGGGCTGGAAATCGACGCCTTCTCGCGCGAGCGCCTGGACTTCACGCTGAAAGAGCTCCTCGAAGAGCGCGACGGCGTCAAGGACCTGCTGAAGTAATCGGCGTCCCGCTTCCGGAATTGGGCCCGCTCCTGCGGGCCCAATTCCCAGGCGGGCGCGGAACATACACCTGTCCCTTTGCCCGGCCGCGCCGGCGCGATTGTCGCGTAGGGGACAGATTTATTTTCCGCCGCCGCGGTATGGTTCCGCGAGGCGTCCGTGCCGGCCGCGGCCCACGGACGCCGGCGCGCCACCGACCAGACCGGGCGCAACCCGGCCCCTCACGGAGACTCCTCATGTCCAGACCCGAATCGCCCGGCGCCCTTTTCCGCAAGGCGCTCAAGGAAGAAACCCCGCTGCAGATCATCGGCGCCATCAACGCCAACCACGCCCTGCTGGCCAAGCGGGCGGGCTACCGCGCCATCTATCTTTCGGGCGGCGGCGTGGCGGCCGGCTCGCTGGGCCTGCCCGATCTGGGCATCAACACGCTGGACGACGTGCTGACCGACGTGCGGCGCATCACCGACGTGTGCGACGTGCCGCTGCTGGTGGACATCGATACGGGTTTCGGCCCCTCGGCGTTCAACATCGCGCGCACCGTCAAGAGCCTCATCAAGTTCGGCGCCGCCGCCTGCCACATCGAAGACCAGGTCGGCGCCAAGCGCTGCGGCCACCGCCCGGGCAAGGAAATCGTCAGCACCGAGGAAATGGTCGACCGCGTCAAGGCGGCCGCCGACGCGCGCACCGACAGCGACTTCTATCTCATCGCCCGCACCGACGCCATCGCCTCGCACGGCGTGGACGCGGCCATCGAGCGGGCGCTGGCCTGCGTGGAAGCCGGCGCCGACGCCATTTTCGCCGAGGCCGCCTACGACCTTCCCACCTACGACCGCTTCGTCAAGGCGGTCAAGGTGCCGGTGCTGGCCAACATCACCGAGTTCGGCAAGACCCCGCTCTTCTCGGTGGACGAGCTGCGCAGCGTGGGCGTGGGCATGGTGCTCTACCCCCTGTCGGCCTTCCGCGCCATGAACAAGGCCGCCGAGGCCGTCTACACGGCCATCCGCCGCGACGGCCACCAGAAGAACGTGGTCGACATGATGCAGACGCGCGACGAGCTGTACGATCGCATCGGCTACCACGAATTCGAATCCAAGCTGGACGCGCTCTTCCAGAAGGGCAAGGCCTGATTCCGCACGTCCTCCCGGCGGGCGGCCCGCTGCGCGCGGCGCCCGCCGTCCACTGATTCTTCGACCATCGCGTAAGGAAAGGAGTAGAGACATGAGCACGGCTCCCAAGAAAGAAGCCAAGACGGAAGCCAAGCCGGAGGAGAAGGCCGGCTTCAAGCCCAAGAAATCGGTTGCGCTGTCCGGCGTGGTGGCCGGCAACACGGCGCTGTGCACGGTGGGCCGCAGCGGCAACGACCTGCACTACCGCGGCTACGACATCCTGGACATCGCCGACACCTGCGAATTCGAGGAAATCGCGCACCTGCTGGTGCACGGCAAGCTGCCCAACAAGGCCGAGCTGAAGGCCTACAAGGAAAAGCTGCGCAGCCTGCGCGGCCTGCCCGCCCAGCTCCAGTCCGCCCTCGAGGCCCTGCCCGCCGCCAGCCACCCCATGGACGTGATGCGCACGGCCGTGTCGGTGCTGGGCTGCGTGCTGCCCGAGAAAGACGACCACAACATCCCGGGCGCGCGCGACATCGCCGACCGCCTGATGGCCAGCCTGGGCTCCGCCCTGCTCTATTGGTACCACTACAGCCACAACGGCCGCATCATCGACGTGCAGACCGACGACGACAGCATCGGCGGCCATTTCCTGCACCTGCTGCACGGCCAGAAGCCCAGCGAAGAGTGGGTCCGCGCGATGCACATCTCGCTGAACCTCTACGCCGAGCATGAGTTCAACGCGTCCACCTTCACCAGCCGCGTCATCGCGGGCACCGGCTCGGACATGTACTCGGCCGTCACCGGCGCCATCGGCGCGCTGCGCGGCCCCAAGCACGGCGGCGCCAACGAGGTGGCGTTCGAGGTCCAGAAGCGCTATGACACGCCGGACGAGGCCGAGGCCGACATCCGCCGCCGCGTCGAGGCCAAGGAAGTCATCATCGGATTCGGCCACCCCGTCTACACGGTATCGGATCCGCGCAACAAGGTCATCAAGGAAGTCGCCCGCAAGCTTTCCAAGAAGGCCGGCAGCACCAAGATGTTCGACATCGCCGAGCGCCTGGAAACCGTGATGTGGGAAATCAAGAAGATGTTCCCCAACCTGGACTGGTTCTCCGCCGTGAGCTACCACATGATGGGCGTGCCGACCGCGATGTTCACGCCCCTCTTCGTGATCGCCCGCACGGCCGGCTGGTCGGCCCACATCATCGAGCAGCGCATCGACAACAAGATCATCCGTCCGACCGCCAATTATGTCGGGCCGGAAGACCAGAAGTTCGTGCCCATCGAAAAGCGGAAGTAACGGTGCAACCGGGGCCTGTCGATTCGGGAAACGCCAATCCGCGTCGGATTGGCGGGCCTCGGCCCACCTGTATCCCCTTACAGGAGAGGTTCCGACATGTCTGCCCCGATCTCCAATGCCCGCCGCGATCCCGACCAGGTGCTGGCCGATATCGCGGACTACGTCCTCAATACCGACATTCCCGGCAGTCTCGCGTATGACACGGCGCGCAACTGCCTGATCGACACCCTGGGCTGCGGCCTGGAAGCGCTCGAATACCCCGCGTGCCGCAAGCTGCTCGGCCCCATCGTGCCGGGCACGGTCGTGCCGCACGGCGCCAAGGTTCCCGGCACCCAGTTCCAGCTAGACCCCGTGCAGGCGGCCTTCAACATCGGCGCCATGATCCGCTGGCTGGATTTCAACGACACCTGGCTGGCGGCCGAGTGGGGCCATCCCTCGGACAACCTGGGCGGCATTCTCGCGACCGCCGACTGGCTCTCGCGCAACGCCGTGGCGGCGGGCAAGCCGCCGCTGACCATGCGCGACGTGCTCACGGGCATGATCCAGGCGCACGAGATCCAGGGCTGCATCGCACTGGAGAATTCCTTCAACAAGGTGGGCCTGGACCACGTGGTGCTGGTCAAGGTGGCCTCCACGGCCGTGGTATCGCGCATGCTGGGGCTGTCGCGCGAGGAAATCATCAACGCGATCTCGCTCGCCTGGGTCGACGGCCAGAGCCTGCGCACCTACCGGCACGCGCCCAACACGGGCAGCCGCAAGAGCTGGGCGGCGGGCGACGCCACCAGCCGCGCCGTGCGGCTGGCCCTCATCGCGCGCACCGGCGAAATGGGCTACCCCACGGTGCTCACCGCCAAGACCTGGGGCTTCTACGACGTGCTCTTCAAGGGCCAGCCCTTCCGGTTCCAGCGCCCCTATGGCAGCTACGTCATGGAGAACGTGCTGTTCAAGATCTCCTACCCGGCCGAGTTCCACGCGCAGACGGCGGTGGAATGCGCCATGCAGCTGCACGGGCGGCTGCGCACGCTGGGCCGCAAACCGGAGGACATCAGCAAAATCACCATCCGCACCCACGAGGCGTGCATCCGCATCATCGACAAACAAGGCCCCCTGCACAACCCGGCCGACCGCGACCACTGCGTGCAGTACATGGTGGCCGTGCCCCTGCTGTTCGGGCGCCTCACCGCCGCCGACTATGAAGACGGCGTGGCGGCCGACCCACGCATCGACGCGCTGCGCGCGAAGATGACGTGCGTGGAAAACCCCGCCTTCACCCGCGACTACCACGACCCCGGCAAACGCTCCATCGCCAATGCGCTGACGGTGGAATTCTCCGACGGCACGGCGCTGGACGAAGTGGTGTGCGAGTACCCCATCGGCCACAAGCGCCGGCGCGCCGAGGGCATTCCGCTGCTGGAGGCCAAGTTCCGCACCAATCTCGCGCGCGTATTCCCGCCGCGCCAGCAGCAGCGCATCCTGGCCGCCTCGCTGGCCCAGGACACGCTGGAAGCCATGCCGGTGCACGAATACGTGGACCTCTACGTCATCTGAAAAGGCGCGGGGCGCGCGGGCGCCCCGCGCCCTCCTGCCCGCCGGACCCGCGGCTTACAATGCGGCTTTCCCGCCTCTGGATCGCGCCATGCTTTGGGTCAAGACTTTTCACATCGTCTTCATCGCCTCCTGGTTCGCCGGCCTGTTCTACCTGCCGCGCATCTACGTCAACCTCGCCCAGCAAACGGACACCTCGGTGCAGGCCACGCTCATCGGCATGGCGCGCCGCCTGTACCGCTTCACCACCATGCTGGCCATCGTGGCCGTCATCCTGGGCATGTGGCTCTACCTGGGCTACGGCATCGGCGTGGGGCCGGGCAACGGCTGGATGCACGCCAAGCTCTTTTTCGTGCTGCTGATCATCGGCTACCATCACGCCTGTGGCGTCATGCTGCGCAAGTTCGAACAGGGCAAGAACACCCGTTCGCACAAGTTCTATCGCTGGTTCAACGAAGTTCCCGTCTTGCTGCTCCTGGTGGTGGTGGCGCTGGTCGTCGTCAAACCCTTCTGATTCCCCCCTGCCTGTTGGCTTATCGCCAGGATCCGTATGGCCTCTGATGAACCGAACCGCCCGCGCAAGACGCTGACGGTCAAGAAAACCGCACGCGACGCCCACGCCGAGGAATCGCCCAAGCGCGCCCGCAGCGGCGCGCGGGCGCGCCTGGTTGCCCAGATCGAGCGCGACAAGGAAAAGCGCCAGCGCCTGCAGGAAGCCGCAACGCCCGAGACTTCGCGCCCGCCCCGCCGAGACGCCGCCCGAAGGCTATGGCGCGCCCCAGGTGCTTGCCCAGGATCCGGGCAAGCCCCAGCCCAATTAGGGCGCGTTAACCCTGGCGTTTTCCCGCACTTTCCGCTTGCCTAAACCCGGCTTGTAAAACCACGAATTCTCATTCGCGCGCTGTCGCGCCACACTGGCGGCCAGCCCGCCCCTTGCGGGCCTCTATCTACAAGACCCCTCAAGGAGCGAGACATGCCCCCTATTCTTGCGCGCGCCCGCTGCACGCTTGCCTGGACCGCCGTGGCGCTGGGCTGCCTGGCGCGGCCCGGCAGCGCGCAGAACGCCTATCCGAATCATCCCATTACGCTGGTGGTGCCGTTTGCCGCGGGCGGCCCCACGACGTGGTGGCCCGCAGCCTGGGCGCGGCCATGTCCAAGACGCTGGGACAGAGCATCGTCATCGAGAACCGCACGGGCGCCGGCGGCACCCTGGCCTCCACCCACGTGGCGCGCGCCGCCCCCGACGGCTACACCTTCCTCATCCACCACAACGGCATGGCCACCGCGCCCGCGCTCTACCGCAAGCTGCCGTACGATCCGCTGAAGGACTTCGACTACGTGGGCCAGGTGGCCGACGTGCCCATGACGCTGCTCGGCCGCAAGGACCTGCCCGCCGCCGACATGCCCGCCTTCATCAAGTACGCGCGAGAAAAGGGCGATAAGGTCAACCTGGCCAACGCCGGCCTGGGCGCGGTGTCGCAACTGTGCGGCATGCTGCTGCAGGAGGCGCTGGGCACCCAGTTCACCACCGTGCCCTACGCCGGCACCGCCCCCGCGCTCACCGCCCTGCTGGGCGGCCAGGTGGACGTGCTGTGCGACCAGACCACCCAGACCATCCCGCACATCAAGGCCGAGCGCGTGAAGCTCTACGGCGTCACCACGCTGGACCGCATCAAGGCCCTGCCGGACGCGCCCACGCTGCAGGAGTCCGGCCTGAAAGGCTTCGAGGTGAAGGTGTGGCACGGCGTGTACGCGCCCAAGGGCACGCCGCCCGAGGCCATCGCTAAATTCAACGCCGCCCTGCGCGCGGGCCTGAAGGATCCGGCCTTCCGCCAGAAGATGGCCGACCTGGGCGCCGAGATCGTGCCGGAATCCAAGCAGACGCCGGCAGGCCTGCAGACTTGGCTGCAGTCCGAAGTGAACAAATGGGGCCCCATCATCCGCAAGGCGGGCGTCTACGCCGATTGAGCACACCGCGCAGCAGCGCCCGGCCGGGTCCGGCCGGGCGAAGAAAACGGGCCGCGAGGCCCGTTTTCTTTTGTTGCCGCCGGGCCGCTCGCACGGCCCCGGCCCCTCTTCGGCCGGCCCGCCTCAGCGCGACAGCGATTTCCAGATCGCCATTGGCGCTTCGGCGTGGTTCAGGGTATAGAAGTGCAGGCCCGGCGCGCCGTTCTCCAGCAGGGTCTGGCACAGCTCGGTGACCACGTCCACGCCGAAGGCGCGGATGGACGCCTTGTCGTCGCCGAACTCGGCCAGCCGCAGCCGGATCCAGCGCGGCACTTCCGCCCCGCACATTTCCGAGAAGCGCAGCAGCTGCGTATGGTTCGTGATGGGCATGATGCCCGGCACGATGGGCGCGGAAACGCCCTTGGCCCGGGCCCGCTCGACGAAATCGAAATAGGCGTCGGCGTTGAAGAAATACTGCGTGATGGCGGAATCGGCCCCGGCCTGCATCTTGGCCACGAAGTGCGCCAGGTCAGCGGACGGATTGGCCGCCTGCGGATGCATCTCGGGGTAGGCCGCCACCTCGATGTGGAACCAGTCTCCGGTTTCCTCGCGGATGAAGGAAACCAGCTCGTTGGCGTATCGCAGCTCGCCCGCGTCGCCGCCCATGCCCGAAGGCAGGTCGCCGCGCAGGGCGACCACGCGCCGCACGCCTTCGTTCTTGTAGGACAGGAGAATGTCGCGCAGGTCCTGGCGGCTGGCGCCCACGCACGACAGGTGCGGCGCGGCGTCGCAGCCCAGGTTGCGCCAGCGTGCGCACGGCGTGCGGCCGTGCCCGCGCGCGTGGAGCCGCCCGCGCCGAAAGTCACGCTGACGTACTTCGGCTGGATGGCGAGCATCTGCTTGGCCGCGCGGACCAGCCGCTCCTGGCCCGCCAGGTCGCGCGGCGGGAAGAACTCCAGGCTGAAAGCAGGAGAAATCGAATCGGACATATCAGTTATCCATGGCGCTCACGCACCGGATGAAACAGGCGTCGCCCCATCGGGATGCCGCGAAGCCGGCGTTGCCGGTCCGTTGGCATGCTCCCTTCGAGGGGGCGGCGCGCAGCGCTTCGGGAGTAGGCCCCACTCACGGAATCAGCTTGGTGAGCAGGCCGGAGATGATGCTGTAGAGAATGGCGCCGCCCACGGCCCACCAGAACCCGTTGACCTGGAAGCCGCGCAGCACCGAGCCCACGAACCAGAACAACAGGGCGTTTATCACGATCAGGAACAGGCCGAGCGTAACGATGGTGATGGGCAGCGTCAGCAGCACCAGCACGGCTTGACCAGCATGTTCACCAGGCCCAGCACCAGCGCGGCGATGAGCGCCGACCCGAAGCTGGCAACGGTAATGCCGGGCAACAGATAAGCCACCGCCAGAAGCGCCACCGCGTTCAGGATCCACACGAGTATCAATGCCATGTTCGGCCTCCAGTTATGCGCCCGGGGCCGGGCCGCCCTGCGGGGCCCCGGCCTTGCCGGACCGGAAAACCCGCGCCGGCATGGCGCGGGACTTTCCTATTTTGCTACAACCGATCAGTAGCGATAGTGGTTGGGCTTGTAGGGGCCTTCCACCGGCACGCTGATGTAGTCGGCCTGCTCCTTGCGCAGCGTGGTCAGCCTGGCGCCGAGCTTCTTCAGGTGCAGGCGGGCGACCTTCTCGTCGAGGTGCTTGGGCAGCACGTAGACTTCGCCCGACTTGTACGCCTCGTTGCGCGTGAAAAGCTCGATCTGCGCGATGGTCTGGTTGGCGAACGACGACGACATCACGAACGAGGGATGGCCGGTGGCGCAGCCCAGGTTCACCAGGCGGCCCTTGGCCAGCAGGATGATGCGCTTGCCGTCGGGGAAGATCACGTGGTCGACCTGCGGCTTGATCTCTTCCCACTTGCAGTTTTCGAGGCTGGCGACGTCGATCTCGTTGTCGAAGTGGCCGATATTGCACACGATGGCCTGGTCTTTCATGGCCTCCATGTGCTCGCGGGTGATGACGTGGTAGTTGCCCGTGGCCGTGACGAAGATGTCGGCGTGCGGCGCCGCCTCTTCCATGGTCACGACCTTGTAGCCTTCCATGGCGGCCTGCAGCGCGCAGATCGGGTCGATTTCCGTGACCCACACCTGGGCGCGCAGCGCGGCCAGCGCCTGGGCGCAGCCCTTGCCCACGTCGCCGTAGCCGGCCACCACGGCAATCTTGCCCGCCACCATGACGTCGGTGGCGCGCTTGATGCCGTCCACCAGCGATTCGCGGCAGCCGTACAGGTTGTCGAACTTCGACTTCGTGACCGAGTCGTTCACATTGATGGCGGCGAAGGCCAGCTCGCCCTTCTGCGACATCTGGTAGAGGCGGTGCACGCCGGTGGTGGTTTCCTCGGTGACGCCCTTGATCTGCGCCAGGCGGGTGGAGTACCACTTGGGGTCGCGCGCCAGCGTTTCCTTGATGGCGGCGAACAGCACGCGCTCTTCCTCGCTGCCCGGCTTGTCGAGCACGGAGGCGTCCTGCTCAGCCTTGGCGCCCAGGTGCAGCAGCAGCGTGGCATCGCCGCCGTCGTCCAGGATCATGTTGGCGTGCTGCCCGTTGGGCCATTCGAAGATCTTGTGGGTGTACTGCCAGTACTCCTGCAGCGTCTCGCCCTTGACCGCGAAGACCGGGGTGCCGGAGGCGGCGATGGCGGCGGCGGCGTGGTCCTGCGTGGAGAAGATGTTGCACGACGCCCAGCGCACTTCGGCGCCCAGCGCCACCAGCGTCTCGATGAGCACGCCGGTCTGGATGGTCATGTGCAGGCTGCCGGCGATGCGCGCGCCCTTGAGCGGCTTCTGCGCGGCGAATTCCTCGCGGATGGCCATGAGGCCGGGCATCTCGGTTTCGGCGATGGCCAGCTCGCGGCGGCCCCAGCCGGCCAGCGACAGGTCGGCCACGACGTAGTCGGTGAAGGATTTATCGGTAACAGCGTTCATGGTGTGTAGGCTCCACGTGTAAATCGAACGGCGCAAGGCACGGCCGGACAGCGCGAAGACACCACGAAAAAACAAAGGCGCCCGCCTTTCCCGCCATGTGCGACAAAGGTGAGCGCCGTTGCTGCGTCGCCGCGCGGTGCGCGGCGCCCATGCAGGGTTTCCTGAGCCTGGCGAACCGCGGCCCGTGCGCTGGGCACACCGGCGGAATCGTCGCAACGCTCCTCAGGTTTGTCGGGCATTGTACCGGTTTGGCCTGGGCCGGTGAATAGCGCCTCAGGCCCGCCTGCGCCAGCCGGCCTGGCCGCCGAACTGGGCGCCCACGTTTCCGAGCAGCCGTTCTTCGACCGGCAGATGTTCGGGGGCGCGGACCACGACGACGAGATGTTGCTGAAGATCGGCCCCTTTGCCTTGCCCGCTTCCTGAAGCGGGCCGGGCCCTGCGGCCGGGTAAATAACCGCGACGGTTCCACAGCCTGTCTGGCGGCGCATGCCCGCGGCCGG
>NZ_LHSJ01000027.1:26593-30610 GCF_001270295.1 Achromobacter sp. DMS1
GGGCGCGCSGGGGCTGGTGCACGCGGCCGGCCGGCACCAGCGAGTCCGGCGCTTCCGGATTGGTCCAGAGCGGGTCCGGAATCTCGGCGAAGACCTGGCGCAGCCGCTCGCCCCAGGTGCTGCGGATCATGCGGAAATATTCGTTGCGCTCGTCGATGCAGGCGAAGTGGGTGATGCGCAGCGAGCCCGCGTCATAGACCAGCAGGTCCAGCGGCAGGCCGACCGAGATATTGGAGCGCAGCGTCGAATCCATGGAAATCAGGGCGCATTTCGCAGCCTCGTCCAGCGAGGTGCCGGGCCGCAGCACGCGGTCCAGGATGGGCTTGCCGTACTTGGCCTCGCCGATCTGGAAATACGGGCATTCTTCGCCGGCCTCGATGAAATTGCCTGCGGAGTAGATCTGGAACAGGCGGCAGCGCTCGGCGCCGATCTGGCCGCCGAAGATCAGGTTGACGTTGAAGTCCACGCCCTGCGCCCGCAGCGCCTCGGCCTCCTGGTGGTAGACCCGGCGCACGGCCGCGCCCACGCGGCGCGCGGCCTCGAACATGTCGGGCGCGTTCCAGAGCGATTCGCCGTCCTCGTCGGGCTGGCGGTCCAGCGCGTTGAGCACCGCCTGGCTCACGGCGAGGTTGCCGGAGGTCATCAGCGCCATGACGCGCTC
This sequence comes from Achromobacter sp. DMS1, assembly GCF_001270295.1. Taxonomy (NCBI): domain Bacteria; kingdom Pseudomonadati; phylum Pseudomonadota; class Betaproteobacteria; order Burkholderiales; family Alcaligenaceae; genus Achromobacter; species Achromobacter sp. DMS1. The sequence goes on from NZ_LHSJ01000027.1 coordinate 27,255, forward strand.
GCCCGGCAGCTCGAACACGGTCATTTTGCGGAAGACGCTGATCTGGTCCACCCCCGCGTTGGTGCGGGAGTCGGACAGGAAGACCAGGCCGGAATCGAGGCGGGCCGCTATGCAGTAGGTCATGATCGGAAACAGGGGGAAGCCACGCCGCATTGTATTGCGCCGCAGGAGCGGAGCGCTGGCCCGGGGCGCCCCTCGCCGGGCGCCCGGCGACGTCCCGCGCCGTCTACTGCTGGCCCGCCTGCACCTGCACCGTGGCTTCCATGGATTCCTCGCCGCCGCCGCTGCGCACGCCCCGCACCGGCGAGGCGGAATCGTAGTCGCGCGCCACCGCCAGCCGGCAGTGGCACTCGGAGGCGAACTGGCGGTTGGTGATGTCCACGCTGGTCCAGCCCGCGCCCGGCAGCCACACGTCGGCCCAGGCGTGGCTGGCCGCATGTTCGGCGGCGGTGTAGAGGTAGCCGCTCACGTAGCGGGCCGGCACGCCCAGCCCGCGCACGCAGGCCAGAAAAAGATGCGCGTGGTCCTGGCAGACGCCATGGCCCAGGGCCAGCACCTGGCCGGCGGCGGTGGTGACGTCGGTGGTGCCGGGTTCGTAGGCCACGCGCGCACAGATGGCCTCGGCCAGCGCCAGCGCGTCTTCGGGCGTATTCAGGCCGCCGGGCAGCGCCTCGCGCACGAAAGCCATGATGGTGTCGTCGGCTTGCGTCAACGGCGTCTGCACGCAATAAGCGTGCACGGGCAGCCGGCTGTCCTCGCCGCCCAGCGCGCCCCGCACGAGCGGCTCCACCAGCACCTGCCCCGTGACCCGCAGTTCGATCTCGGTGTGCGGGCGGTTCAGCGTGAGCGTGTGCGTGATGTTGCCGTAGGCGTCGACCTGGCGCTCCAGTTCGCCGGGGGCGTCGATCTGCCAGCGCAGCACGCGCTGGTGCTCGTCGTCGCGGGGCGTCAGGCGCAGGGTCTGGATGCTGTAGATGACCGGCGCGGTGTAGCGGTAGTGCGTGACGTGCGTAATGAACTGTTTCATGCCTGTCCCCAGGGTTAAGGCCCGTCGATGCCGGAACACGTCCTAGGCCGACAGCGGCAGCAGGAAGTCCTGGCTGATCCGGTTGCCCAGATCGTTGACGCGGTCCAGGAAGTGTTCCAGGTAGCGGTGCAGCCCGCCGGCGAGTATGTCTTCCACCCGGCCGTATTGCAGCTGCGCCCACAGCATGCCCGCGCGGCGCTCGGTTTCCCGCGAGCGCCGGTTGGAGACGCGCGCCAGATCCCCGGCCACGGCGCGGATGCTGGCCAACAGCGAGCGCGGCATGTCGCCGTGCAGGATGAGGAGTTCGGCCACCCGGTCCGGCGTGATCACGTCGCGATATACCTTGCGGTAGATCTCCAGCCCCGACACCGAGCTGAGCAGGGCCGACCAGCGGTAGAACTCGCTCTGCTCCGCGGTCTGGCCCCAGGCGTCGGCCGCGCCGCCGCGCTCGTGGAATTTCACGTCCAGCATGCGCGCGGTGTTGTCGGCGCGCTCCAGGTGCATGCCGAGGCGCATGAAATAGAGCGCCTCGTCTTCCAGCATGGTGCCGATGGTGACGCCGCGCGCCAGGTGCGAGCGGAACTTGACCCACTCGAAGAACTCGCCCGGATTGCGCTCCGGCAGGCCGGCGTTCAGGAGCTTCTGCAGTTCCAGCCAGGTGGTGTTGTAGGTTTCCCAGACCTCGGTGGTGAGGCTGCCGCGCACCGCGCGCGCATTCTCGCGGGCCGCGCGCATGCAGGCGTAGATGGAAGAAGGGTTGTCCGGGTCGCGCACCATGAAATGCAGCACGTCCTGCGGCGAAATGGCGGCATGGCGGGCCTGGTACGGCCCCTGCAGTTCGGAGATGCGCAGCACGCCCAGCCAGGAGCCCTGGCGCATCTGCGTGTCCTGCGGCAGCAGCGACATCTGCAGGTTCACGTCCAGCATGCGCGCGGTGTTCTCGGCGCGCTCGGTGTAGCGGCACATCCAGAACAGGTTGTCGGCGGTTCGGCTCAGCATGTTCAGTCCTCCAGTACCCAGGTGTCCTTGGTGCCGCCGCCCTGGCTGCTGTTGACCACCAGCGAACCTTCGGTGAGCGCGACGCGGCACAGGCCGCCGGGCACGGTGCGGATATCTTTGCCGCACAGCACGTAGGGGCGCAGGTCCACGTGGCGCGGCGCTATGCCCGATTCCACATACGTGGGCACGGTGGAGAGCGCCAGCGTGGGCTGGGCGATGTAGTTGGCCGGATGCGCGCGCACCCGCTCGCGGAAGGCGTCCACTTCGGCGCGCGTGGCCGAAGGCCCCACCAGCATGCCGTAGCCGCCCGCGCCGTGCACTTCCTTGACCACGAGTTCATGCATATTGGCCAGCACGTGCGACAGGTCTTGCGGCTGCCCGCAGCGCCACGTGGGCACATTGGACAGCAGCGGCTCCTCGCCCAGGTAGAAGCGGATCATGTCGGGCACGTAGAGATAGGTGGACTTGTCGTCCGCGATGCCCGTGCCGATGGCGTTGGCCAGCGTGACGCGCCCCGCGCGGTACACCGACAGCAGACCCGGCACGCCCAGCGCCGAATCGGCGCGGAAAGACAGCGGATCGAGAAAATCGTCGTCGATGCGGCGGTAGATCACGTCCACCTTGCGCGGGCCTTGCGTGGTGCGCATGTAGACCGTGTTCCGTTCCACGAAGAGATCCTGGCCCTCCACCAGCTCCACGCCCATCTGCTGCGCCAGGAAGGCATGCTCGAAATAGGCGGAGTTGTACATGCCCGGGGTCAGCACCACCACGGTGGGGTCGTCGCCGCCATGCGGCGCCACTTCGCGCAGGTTGTCCAGCAGCAGGTCGGGGTAGTGCGCCACCGGCCCGACCTTGATGCGGCTGAACGCGTCCGGCATGAGCCGCATGGACATCTTGCGGTTCTCCAGCATGTACGACACCCCCGACGGCACCCGCAGGTTGTCCTCCAGCACATAGAACTCGCCCGCGCCCGCGCGCACGATGTCCACGCCCGCGATGTGGCAATAAATGTCCTCGGCCACGTTCACGTCCTGCATTTCCGGGCGGTACTGCGCGTTCAGGAACACCTGCTCGGCCGGCACCACGCCGGCGCGCACGATGTCGTGCTCGTGATAGATGTCATGCAGGAACATGTTCAGTGCGCGCACGCGCTGCTTCAGTCCGGCCTCCAGGCTGCGCCATTCCTCGGCGGGAATGATGCGCGGGATGAGGTCGAAGGGGATCAGGCGCTCGGTGCCCGCCGCGTCGCCGGCCACGGAAAAGGTAATGCCGACCCGCCGGAAGGTGAGGTCCGCCTCCAGCCGGCGCGTGCGCATCGATTCGGCCGACT
>NZ_LHSJ01000270.1:0-5382 GCF_001270295.1 Achromobacter sp. DMS1
GCCAGCGGCGCCCGGCGCCCAGGCGGTGCCCAAGCAGTACCGGCCGCTGGCCGGCCAGCCCATGTTGCGCTGGGCCGTGGGCGCCCTGCTCGAGGACGAGCGCATCGCCCAGGTGCGCGTGGCGGTCAGTCCGGGCGACGGCTGGGTGGACGGCGCCCTGCGGGGCCTGCCGCGCACGGAATGGCGGCCCTGCGGCGGCCCCACGCGCGCCGATACCGTGGCGGGGGCGCTGGCCGAAGCCGGCCTGCCGGACGACGCCTGGGTGCTGGTGCACGACGCGGCGCGCCCCGGTCTGCCTCCCGAGGCGCTCAGGCGGCTCATCGACGCCTGCCTGGCCGACCCGGTGGGCGGCCTGCTGGCGCTGCCCGTGGCCGATACGGTCAAGAGCGGCCACGAGCGCGTGGAGCACACGCTGGACCGCAAGGGGCTGTGGCTGGCCCAGACGCCGCAGATGTTCCGGGCCGGCGCGCTGCGCGATGCCCTGGCCAGGGCGGCGGTGGACGGCGGAACCGTGACGGACGAGGCTTCGGCCATGGAAGCCGCGGGCTTCGCGCCCCTGCTCGTGCCGGGCGCGCAGCGCAACTTCAAGGTGACCTGGCCCGACGATTTCGAACTGATGGAAAAATGGCTATGAAATTTCCCTACCGAGTCGGACAGGGGTTCGATGTGCACGCCCTGGTCGAAGGCCGGCCGCTGGTCGTCGGCGGCGTGACCATTCCCCACACCCATGGCCTGCTGGGCCATTCCGATGCCGACGTGCTGCTGCACGCGATTACCGACGCGCTGCTGGGCGGCGCGGGCCTGGGCGACATCGGCCGCCACTTTCCCGACACCGATCCGGCCTACCGGGGTGCGGACAGCCGCGAGCTGCTGCGCGTGGCGGTGGCGAAGGTGCGCAAGGCGGGCTGGGCGCCGGTCAACATCGATGCCACGGTGCATGCGCAGGCGCCCAAGATCGGCCCGCACGCGCCGGACATGGTGCGCAACATCGCCGCCGACACCGGCCTCGAAGAAGGCGAGGTGAACGTCAAGGCCAAGACCAACGAGGGGCTCGGCTACCTGGGCCGCCAGGAAGGCATCGCCGCCACCGTGGTGGCGCTCCTGGCGCGCGTCTGAGGCCCGGGCGCTCTATGCCCGGACACGAACGGGGCGCAGGAAAGCCGGTTTCCTGCGCCCCGTTCTGCTTTCGCCCCGGCGGGGCGGACGGTGCTTACTTGCCCTGCGCGGCCAGTGCCAGGGCGGCGGCGTTGACCACGGCGGCAATGCGGCCGGCATCGCGCAGCTGTTCGGTCGTCAGGCCGTCTTTCTTCAGGTTCTCGTAGTGCGACTGCACGCAGAAGTGGCACTTGCCGATAATGGACGCCACCAGCGCGAAGAGCTCGAAGCGCTTCTTTTCCACGCCGCCGTGGGTGGCGTAGGCGTTCATGCGCAACTGGGCCGGCAGGCTTTTGAGCCGGGCGTCGCCCGACATTTCGGTGTAGGGATACCAGACGTTGTTCATGCCCATGAGGGCCGAGGCGGTCAGGGCGGCGTTGGCGTCGGTGTCGGAAAGACCGCTCTTGAAGGCTTCCACCAGCACCGGGCTGCGCGCGGCATAGGCCGCCGCCAGGGCCGAGGCGAGTGCGTCTTCGGGGGACAGGGTGGAACGGGAGATCACGGCGTCCAGATTCAGGCGGATGTCCTTGGCCCAATCCGGCAATTGTTCCTTAATGGTCGTAAGAAATTCCATAGTTTTTACCTATAATCTAGCGCAATTAAAGCCCGGCGGGGCCTCGTGGCGAGAACCCCAGGCCGGGCCGGGAAATTACAGCGTGGCGCCGCCAACCGAGCGGTTGCACGGGCACAGCTCATCGGTTTGCAGACCGTCGAGCAGGCGCAGGATTTCTTCCGGGCTGCGGCCCACGTTCAGGTTGTTCACCGAGACGTGCTGGATGGTGTTGTCCGGGTCCACGATGAAGGTGGCGCGCAGGGCAACGCCGGCGGCCTTTTCGCGCACGCCGAGCTGGTCGATCAGCGAACCGGTGGTGTCGCCGAACTGGTAGTGGCCCAGCTTGCTCAGGTCGGGGTGCTCACGGCGCCAGGCCAGCTTGACGAATTCGTTGTCGGAGTTGCCACCCAGCAGGACGGCGTCGCGGTCTTCGAAATCCTTGGCCAGCTTGTTGAAGCCGACGATTTCGGTCGGGCACACGAACGTGAAGTCTTTCGGGTAGAAGTAGATCACCTTCCACTTGCCGGGGAACGAGCTCTCGGTGATGTCTTCGAACGCCGACACGCCGTTTTCTTCGTGCTGGTTGAAGCCGGGCTTGACACCGGTGACCTTGAAAGGCTCGAGTTTGTCGCCAACAGTTTTCATGTTTACTCCCAGTAGTTGTTGGGTGGAGATAAGGCTGTGCCTCAAACCCTAAATTCTACGCTATTGATTGTCCGTGTCTAATTGATAATTCCTAAACCTGGCTTTGGGCAACTCTATGCGCGCGGTCAGTCCGCCGCCTTCGCGCGGCAGCATGCGCAGCGAGCCGCCGACATGCTTGAGCAGGCGCTCCACGATGGCCAGGCCGAGCCCGGCGCCGCTGACGCCGGTGCGCGCCGCCTCGCCGCGGGAGAACGGCCGCAGCAGGCGCTCCACTTCTTCGGGGGCGATGCCGGGGCCGCGGTCGGAAACTTCGATCACGATGAGCCCGCCCTCGGACTGCAGCGTCATGAGCAGGTGCGCCATGCCGTCGGCGGAGCGTCCGTAGCGGCGCGCGTTCTCGATGAGGTTGCTGACGATGCGCTTGAGGTCCAGCGCGGTGATGCGCGCCCGCAGGCCGGGTTCGAGCGCGGCCTCCAGCTCGCCGCCCAGGGAGGCGGTGTGGCTGCGCTCGCGCTCGTAGAGCTCGCCCAGCACGGCCGAGATGTCGGTGGCAAGCTGCGGCAGCGTGCCGGCCGGGCGCGCATATTCCATGAGCTGGCCGATGCTGTGGTCGATCTGGCCCAGGTCTTCGTCGATGGCCTGGCGCGCGTCTTCCGACACGCCGCTCAGTTCGATTTCCAGCCGCATGCGCGCCAGCGGCGTGCGCAGGTCGTGCGAAATGCCGGCCAGCATGAGTTCGCGGTCGGCTTCGGCCTGCCGCAGATCCTTGGCCATGCGGTTGAACGAGGCGTTGAGGTCGCGGATTTCGAGCGGCCCCTGCTCGGGCAGCGGCGCGGGCGTCTCGCCGCGCGACAACACCTGGGCGGCGCGCGCCAGCCGCGACAGCGGCCGGTTCACGAAGCCCACGCTGACGGCCGCCCCCACCAGGGAGAGCAGCAGGGCGGTCGCGCCCCAGCCCAGCCATTCGATGCCGCCCGTCAGGCCGATCTGCTCGCGCTCGAACACCAGCCAGTACAGGTCTTTGTCGATCTGGAAGCTGACCCAGAAGCCGGGCACCTGGTTCACGCCCCAGGCGATCTGGGTCTCGGGGCCGAAGCGCGTGCGGATGTGCTGGGCCACGCGCTGCCAGTAGTCGTCGTCGGGCAGGGGCTCGGCGAAGTCGGTGACTTCGCGCGGATAGACCTGGATGCCTTCGTTGGTGGCGAGGTCCAGCAGCAGCTTGCTGCGCTCGCCGTTGTGCGAATAGATGAGAGCCGTGCGCGTGATATTGACGGCCGTGATCACCCGCTGCGCCATTTGATTGGCGCGCGGGCCCAGCTCCATGCTGAAAAAGACCTGCAGCCACGCCCCGAGGCTGACGAGCATCAGCGCGGCGAGCAGCAGAAAGGTCCGGCCGAACAGGCCGAGCCGCAGGCGCGATGTCAGGTTCTTGAAGGTTTTGCGCAAACGGGGCACGAGGCTGCGCTCCTGCCCTGGGCGGGCGTAAAGATCAACTGCCACCGTCCGGGACGAACACATAGCCCAGGCCCCAGACCGTCTGGATGAAGACGGGCTTGGACGGGTTCGGCTCGATCAGTTTGCGCAGGCGGGAGATCTGCACGTCCAGGCTGCGGTCGAAGGCCTCGTACTCGCGGCCGCGGGCCAGTTCCATGAGCTTGTCGCGGGATAGGGGAATCTTGGGATGGCGGGCGAACACCTTCAGCACGGAGAATTCCCCCGTGGTGATGGGAACCTGCTCGCCGTTGCGGGTGAGCGTGCGGGTGGACAGGTTCAGCACATAGGGGCCGAAAACGATGGATTCGTTCTCCTGGCTGGGCGCGCCCGGATGCTCTTCCGTGCCGCGGCGGCGCAGGATGGCGTTGATGCGCGCCAGCAGCTCGCGGGGATTGAAAGGCTTGGAGAGATAATCGTCGGCGCCCATTTCCAGACCGACGATGCGGTCGATTTCTTCCGCCTTGGCCGTCAGCATGATGATGGGCGTATTGTCGTGCCCCCCGCGCAGCCGGCGGCAGATGGAAAGGCCATCTTCGCCCGGCAGCATCAAGTCCAGCACGAGCAGGTCGAAGTGCTCGCGTTGCCAGAGCTTACCCATCTCTTTCGCGTCTTCGGCGACGAAAACGTTGAATCCCTGTTCCGAGAGGTACCGGCGCAGCAGATCGCGCAGGCGCGGATCGTCGTCGACGACGAGGATTTTGCGGGTAGGGGTGGTGTTTTGCGTATTCATGGCCGGAAATGTAACAGTGACGAGAACCAGCGGCTAGAGGGCGTTCACAAGATATTACACATTGCGAGCCATGGTTGAAATCCCCCTTACTCACGGGGACATAGCCCCTAATTTCGTACAATCTGCATCTATGGAACTAAACCTGCTGGCCCTGGAAACCTCGTCTTCGCGCTGCGGCGTGGCCCTGTTGCGGGCGGCTGCCGGCCGCGTCGATGTGAGCGTGCGCGAACACGAGGGCTCGCAGGAACACGCCGAGCGGCTGCTGCCCATGGCCCAGGAATTGCTCGAAGAAGCCGGACTGGCTCCGGACGCCCTGGGGGCGGTGGCCTTCGGCCAGGGGCCGGGCGGCTTCACCGGTCTGCGCGTGGCTTGCGGCGTGGCCCAGGGCATGGCGTTGGCCCTGGACATCCCGGTGGTGCCGGTGGTGTCGCACCTGGCGGTCGCCGCACAGGCCGCGCCCGGGCCCGGGCAGGCCGCGGTGGTGGCCCTGGACGCCCGCATGAACGAGGTCTACCTGGCCGCGTACCGCCGCGCCGCGGCCGGCGAGCACGCCGGCGGCTGGGTCGAGCTGCAGGCGCCCATGCTGATCGCCGCCGCCGAGGTTGCGCCCTGGACCGCGCATCACCTGCCGCGGTGGTCGGAGGCGGCGGGGCGTCCGCTGGACGTGCTGCGGGCGGGCGACGCCTGGGACGCCTACGCGGCCGACATGGCCGTGCCCGCCGGATGGGCGCGGGCCGGCGCGGCGCTGCGTCCGGATGCGGCGAGCGTGGCGCGGCTGGCGCTGGAAAGCTGGCGCCGCGGCGAA
>NZ_LHSJ01000271.1:0-5360 GCF_001270295.1 Achromobacter sp. DMS1
CCCAGGCCCAGGATGATGCGCCGGGCGCCCGCGTCCAGCGCGGCGAGCATGAGTTCGCCCACGCCGTGGCTGCTGGCCCGCATGGGGGTCGCGGCGCGCCGGCGCGATCAGTTCCAGCCCCGCCGCCGCCGCCATCTCGATCACGGCCGTGCCGTCGTCCAGCAGCCCCCATTCGGCATCCACCTTGTGCCCCAGCGCATCGTTCACCGTCCTGGTGCGCGCCTGGCCGGACGCGGCCGCCAGCACGGCTTCGACGGTGCCCTCGCCGCCGTCGGCCATGGGCACGCACACGGCATGGGCGCCGGGATGCGCGGCTTTCACGCCGCGCGCGATGGCCGCTGCGGCCTCGGGCGCGGAGACGCTTTCTTTGAAAGAATCGGGAGCGATGACGATTTTCACGGTGGCCGGAATGCGGGTTGTCGGAAAAAACGGCGGGGCCTGCCGCAGGCCCCGACCATGATACCTGCGCGCGGGATGCGTGGCGTACCATAGCGCTTTCGGTCTACCTGCGAGAGTGAAAAGCCATGCCCGTATTGCGCCGCACCAAAATCGTCGCCACCCTGGGGCCCGCCACCTCCACGCCCGAGCGGCTGGAGGCCCTGATCCGCGCCGGCCTGGATGTGGCGCGCCTGAACTTCTCGCATGGCAGCGCCGACGACCATCGCGAGCGCGCGCGCCTGGTGCGCGAGCTGGCGGCGCGGCAGGGGCGTTTCGTGGCCCTCATGGGCGACCTGCAGGGGCCGAAGATCCGCATCGCGCGCTTTGCCGGCAAGCAGGTCATGCTCAAGGCCGGCCAGCCCTTCACGCTGTCGCGCGTGCATCCCGCGGAAGAGGGCAACGAGCGCATCGTCGGCATCGATTATCCCGAGCTGGTGCAGGATTGCCGCGTGGGCGACGAGCTGCTGCTGGACGATGGCCGCGTCGTGCTGATGGTGGACAAGGTCGAGGGCGATGAAGTCCACACCGTCGTCACCGTGGGCGGGCCGCTGTCCAACAACAAGGGCATCAACCGCCGCGGCGGCGGGCTGTCCGCGCCCAGCCTCACCGACAAGGACCGCGCCGACATCAAGCTGGCGGCCGAACTGGAGCTGGACTACGTGGCCGTGTCGTTCCCGCGCCACGGCAGCGACATCGAAGAGGCGCGCGCGCTGGTGCGCGCCGCCGGCAGCGAAGCCTGGATCATCGCCAAGATCGAGCGCGCCGAGGCGGTGGCCGACGACGAGGCGCTGGACGCGCTCATCCGCGCCAGCGACGGCGTGATGGTGGCGCGCGGCGACCTGGGCGTGGAGGTGGGCGACGCCGAGCTGGTGGGCATCCAGAAGCGCATCATCCAGCACGCGCGCACGCTGAACAAGGTGGTCATCACCGCGACCCAGATGATGGAATCCATGATTTCCAGCCCCATGCCCACCCGCGCCGAGGTGTCGGACGTGGCCAACGCGGTGCTCGACTACACCGACGCGGTCATGCTGTCGGCCGAAAGCGCGTCGGGCCAGTACCCCGTGGAGGCGCTGCAGGCCATGGCCCGCATCTGCCTGGGCGCGGAAAAGCACCCCACCACCACGCACTCGCACCACCGGCTGGGCGAGACCTTCACGCGCTGCGACGAAACCATTGCGCTCGCCGCCATGTACGCCGCCAACCATTTTCCGGGCGTGAAGGCCATCATCTCGCTCACCGAAAGCGGCCACACGCCGCTCATCATGTCGCGCATCCGCTCGGGCGTGCCCATCTATTGCTACAGCCCGCACGCCGTCACGCAGAACCGGGTGGCGCTGTTCCGGGGCGTGTACACGGTGCCGTTCGCGCCGCTGGACTACGACCCCGCCGAACTGAGCAACGCCGCCATCGACGAGCTGCGCAAGCGCGGGCTGGTGCAGTCGGGCGACTGGGTCATCCTGACCAAGGGCGATTTCTACCGCGACAGCGGCGGCACCAACGGCATGAAGATCCTGCTGGTGGATTGAGGCGGCCGCCTCAGCCGAAAAACCAGTAGCACACGGCGATGGAGGCCAGCACGCCGGCCAGGTCGGCGACCAGGGCGCAGCCGACGGCGTGGCGCGCGCGCAGGATGCCGACCGAGCCGAAGTACACCGCCAGCACGTAGAAGGTGGTTTCGGTGCTGCCCTGCATGACCGCCGCCAGCAGCGCCGGGAAACTGTCCACGCCGTAGTGCGTCATGGTTTCGAGCATCATGGCGCGCGCCGCGCTGCCCGAGAAGGGCTTGACCAGCGCGGTGGGCAGCGCGTCCACGAAGCGCGTGTCCCAGCCCGCGGCGTGGGCGGCCCAGCGTATGCCGTCCAGCACGACGTCCAGCGCGCCCGAGGCGCGCAGCACGCCCACCGCGCACAGCATGGCCACCAGGTAGGGCAGCAGGCCGCGCGCAATGTCGAAGCCCTCTCTGGCGCCCTCGATGAAAGCCTCGTAGACCGGCACTTTCTTCCAGGCGCCCACCACCAGAAAGGCCAGCAGGATGCCGAACAGCGCCAGATTGCCGAGCAGCGAGGACAGGTGGGCGATGGCGGTGGCCGACATGCCCGCCAGCAGCGCCATAAAGCCGCCCAGCGCCGCCGCGCCGCCGCCCAGCCAGAGCAGGATGACCGGGTCGTACAGCTTCAACCGCTGGCAGGCCGCCACCGCCAGGAAGCCGGCCAGCGTGGAGGCGCTGGTGGCCAGCAGAATGGGCAGGAAGATCAGCGTGGGGTCGGGCGCGCCTTGCTGCGCGCGGAACATGAACAGCGTGACGGGCAGCAGCGTGAGGGACGACGCATTCAGCACCAGAAAGAGAATCTGCGCATTGCTGGCCGTCTCGGGCGTGGGGTTGAGCGATTGCAGTTCGCGCATGGCGCGCAGGCCGATGGGCGTGGCGGCGTTGTCCAGCCCCAGGCCGTTGGCGGCGAAATTCAGCGTAATGAGGCCGATGGCCGGGTGGTTGCGCGGCACGTCCGGCATCAGCCGCGAAAAGAGCGGCGACAGCAGCGCGGCCAGCCGCTCCACCAGCCCCGCGCGCTCGGCGATGCGCAGAAAACCCAGCCAGAGCGTGAGCGTGCCGAAGAGCAGCACCATGACCTCGACCGATACGCGGGCCATGTCGAACAGGCTGGCGACCATGTGGCGGAACACCTCGGCGTCGCCGATGGCGAGCCAGCGGTAGAGCGCGGCCGCCGCGGCGGCGAGGAAGAAGCCCAGCCAGAGTTTGTTCAGCATGCGTCGTCGGTCGGTTGCGTCGGCGCGCCAGCGGCGCGCGGCCTCCATTGTCGCAGAGTCGTCCCGCTGCGCGTGGCCGGTGCGGCGCAATTCTGGTACTTTGGCCCCGTATGCTCCATGAGCGCAACACAAGAGGGAGCCGATGGACTTCAACGCCTGGCGCCGGCGCCGCATCTCCGAACCTGCCTACCGCTGGGCGCGCCATGCCCTGCCGCCGCTCTCCGCCACCGAGCGCGAGGCCATCGAGGCCGGAGACACCTGGTGGGAGGCCGATCTTTTCACCGGCAATCCCGATTGGCGCAAGCTGCAGGCCGTGCCCGCGGCCGTGCTCACGCCCGACGAGCAGGCGTTCATCGCCGGCCCGGTCGCCCGGCTGTGCGCCATGCTCGACGAATGGGACATCTCCTGGAACCGGCGCGACCTGCCGCCCGAGGTGTGGGAGTTCATCAAACGGGAGCGCTTCTTCGGCATGATCATCCCGCGCCGCTACGGCGGCCTGGGCTTCTCGCCCTATGCGCATTCCGAGGTGGTGCGGCGCGTATCGGCGTATTCCATCACCGCCGGCGTGACCATCATGGTGCCGAACTCGCTGGGGCCGGGCGAGCTGCTGCTGCAGTTCGGCACCCAGGCGCAGCGCGACTACTGGTTGCCGCGCCTGGCCGACGGCAGCGAGGTGCCGTGCTTCGGGCTGACCAGCCCCGAAGCGGGTTCGGACGCGGCCTCCATGGTGGACACCGGCATGGTGTGCCGGCGGGTCGTCGACGGCCGCGAAATCATCGGCATCCGGCTCAATTGGCACAAGCGCTACATCACGCTGGGGCCCGTGGCCACGGTGCTGGGGCTGGCCTTCAAGCTGTACGACCCCGAGCGCATCCTGGGCGGCGAGCAAGACATCGGCATCTCCGTGGCGCTGGTGCCCACCGAGGCGCCCGGTGTGGAGATCGGGCGCCGCCACGTTCCCGCCATGCAGTTCTTCCAGAACGGCCCCAACCGCGGCTGCGACGTCTTCGTGCCGCTGGACGCCCTCATCGGCGGCCAGGAGCGCGCCGGCCACGGCTGGCAGATGCTCATGAGCGCGCTGGCCGCGGGCCGGGGGATTTCGCTGCCCTCGCTATCGGCCGCCGCGGCGGTCATGAGCGCCCACGCCACCGGCATGTACGCGCGGGTGCGCGAGCAGTTCGGCATCCCGGTCGGCCGGTTCGAGGGCGTGCAGGAAAAGCTGGCGACCCTGGCGGGCAATGCGTACATGGTGGAGGCCGCCCGGCGGCTGACCTGCGCGGCCCTGAACGAGGGCGTCAAGCCGGCGGTGGTGTCGGGCATCATGAAATACCACGCCACCGAGCGCATGCGCGAATCGGTCAACGACGCCATGGACGTGCACGCGGGTCGCGCCGTCATCGACGGCCCGCGCAATTACCTGGGCGCGCTTTACCGCGCCCTGCCCATCGCCATCACGGTGGAGGGGGCCAACATCCTCACGCGCAACCTCATCGTCTTCGGCCAGGGCGCCATCCGCGCCCATCCCTGCCTCATGCCCGAAATGCTGGCGCTGGCCGACCCCGACGAGGACCGGGGCCTGGAAGCGTTCCACGAGGTGTTCTGGAAGCACCTGCGCCACACGGGCTGGAACGCGCTGCGCGCCATCGGCCGCGCCTGGACCGGCGGCATGCTGGCGCCCGCTCCGGGGTCCGGCCCCACGGCCGGCCACTACCGCAGGCTGGGCCGCTACGCCGCCGGCTTCGCGCTGCTGGCCGACGCGGCGCTGGGCCTGCTGGGCGGCGGGCTCAAGCGCAGCGAGCTGATCTCCGCGCGCCTGGGCGACGTCCTGTCGGAGCTCTACCTGCTCTCCGCCGTGCTCAAGCGCTGGGAAGACGAAGGCCGCCGGCACGACGACCTGCCGCTGGTGCACTGGTGCATGGAACGGGGCTGCGCCACCATCGAGGCCCGGTTCGACCAGGTGCTGGCCAACCTGCCCTCGCGGCCCGCCGCCTGGGCGTTGCGGGCCGCCGTCCTGCCAATGGCGGCGACGGTCCCGGCGAGCACCCAGCCAGGCCCTGCTGGACCTGTACACCATCCTCACCGAGTTCTCGCGCCTGGGCAAGCTGCTCGACGTGCGCACATCGCCGATGGTGGGCGACCTCAAGTACGGCCGC
>NZ_LHSJ01000272.1:0-5324 GCF_001270295.1 Achromobacter sp. DMS1
ATCGGGCCCAGCCGGGCGGCGGGCGAGGGACGCCGACCGGCCCGCCCGGGGCTCAGGGAGCGGGGTAGCTCTTCTGGTAGTGCACCGTGAAGGTCTTGAAGGCGTTGAGCGCCTTGTGCGGATCGTGCCCCGGCTTGACCAGGAAACTGTCGAAACCCACGCGCGCCTGGTAGTGGATGGTGTCGATCATGACGTCGCCCACGGCGCGCAGCTCGCCTTTCCAGCCATAGCGCTTGCGCAGCAGTTGCGCAAGCGAGTAGCCGCGGCCGTCCGTGTAGACGGGAAAGTCGATGGCGATGAAGGCGATGCCCTGCGGATCGAGCTTGCCGTCGTCGTCGGCCAGCTCGCGCAGGTCGGCATCGGGCTCCAGCAGGATGGCCACCGGATGCCGGTGCCGGCGCAGCGCCGCGCGCGAGGACTTCCAGGTCTTGAGCGGCACGATCCAGCCGGGCTGGTCGTCGGGCAGCTGTCCTTCGGCGGGCACTTCGGGCTCGGGCGTGAAGCGCCGGGCCGTGTCCTGCTGCAGCGCACCGCCGCGGATCAGGTGCGGGCCGGGGGCGTCGTGGGCATAGACTTCAGGCATGGACGGCCTCCTGGGGCTGTGCGGGCCGGGCCACGGCCGGGTCGGCGTATACGTCGCGCTTGAAGGGATCGATGCCGACGCGGTCCACCACGTCGATGAAGCGTTCTTCTTCGCTGTCGCGCAGCGCGAGGTAGGTGCGGATCAGGCGCTCGACCACGTCGGGCACCTGGTCGCGCGCGAAGGAGGGGCCGATGATGCGGCCTATCGCCGCGCCGCCGCCGTTCAGGGATTCGAGGTCGGGCAGCGGGTGCGCCGCGCCGCTCTGGCGGCCGCCCAGGGTGACCTGGTACCACTCCTCGCCGGCCTTGTCCACGCCCAGGATGCCGATGTGGCCGACGTGGTGGTGGCCGCAGGAGTTGATGCAGCCCGAGATGTTGAGGTCCAGTTCGCCGATCTCGAACAGGTAGTCCAGGTCGTCGAACCGGCGCTGGATGGCTTCGGCCACCGGAATCGAAACCGCGTTGGCCAGCGCGCAGAAGTCGCCGCCGGGACAGGCGATGATGTTGGTGAGCAGCCCGATGTTGGGCGTGGCGAGATTGAGGGCCTCGAGCTTGCGCCAGAGTTCGGGCAGCCGCGCGCGGCGCACGTCGGGCAGGATCAGGTTCTGCTCGTGGGAGACGCGCATTTCGCCGAAGCCGTATTCGTCGGCCAGTGCGGCCACGGCGTCCATCTGGTCGGCCGTGATGTCGCCGGGCGGCGAGCCGGTGGGCTTGAGCGACAGCGTGACGGCGGCGTAGCCGGGCTGCCGGTGGGCGTGCACGTTGGTGCGCAGCCAGCGCGCGTAGCGCTTGTCGGCCGCGGCGAGCGCCGCCTGCTCCGTCTCGGCCTGCGCGGCTTGCTGCGCGGCGGCCGGGTCGTACTGCGGCCAGGTGAAGCGGCCGGCGATTTCGTCCACGAAGGCCTGCGTGAGGGTGTCGGGGCCGCCGCGCGTGAGCTGCCACTGTTCTTCGACCTGCTCGGCGAAGACCTCGGGCGTCAGTTCCTTGACCAGGATCTTGATGCGGGCCTTGAACTTGTTGTCGCGCCGGCCGTGCAGGTTGTAGACGCGCAGCACGGCCTGCAGGTAGGTGAGCAGGTCGGCCCAGGCCACGAAGGGCTTGATGAGCTTGCCGGTAATAGGCGTGCGGCCCAGGCCGCCGCCCACCCAGACGCGAAAGCCCACTTCGCCGTCGCGCTCCACGGCCTGCAGGCCGATGTCGTGCACGCCCACGGCGGCGCGGTCTTGCACCGCGCCGCTGACGGCGATCTTGAACTTGCGCGGCAGGAAGGCGAATTCGGGGTGCAGCGTGGACCATTGGCGGATGATCTCGCACCACACCAGCGGGTTGACCAGCTCGTCGGGCGCCACGCCGGCGAAGTGGTCGGTCGTGGTGTTGCGGATGCAGTTGCCGCTGGTCTGGATGGAATGCATCTGCACCGTGGCCAGCTCGGCCAGGATGTCGGGCACGTCTTCGAGGCGCGGCCAGTTGAACTGCATGTTCTGGCGCGTGCTGAAGTGGCCGTAGCCGCGGTCCCATTTGCGCGCGATGTGCGCCAGCGTGCGCAGCTGGCGCGAGGCCAGCATGCCGTAGGGTATGGCGATGCGCAGCATGGGCGCATGGCGCTGGATATACAGTCCGTTCTGCAGGCGCAGGGTGCGGAATTCGTCCTCGCTGAGCTGCCCGTCGAGAAAGCGGCGCGTCTGGTCTCTGAACTGCGCCACGCGCTCCTCGACGAGCTGCTGGTCGACGGGGTCATACACGTACATGTCTACTGCCCTTGATGTCTGGTCGGCGCGCGGCCCGGCTGGGGCGCAACGCGCAAGTCCGCCGTGCGGCGCCCGGGCGGGCAGGCGGGATTCATAACCGTAACAGCGAGGGCGCGTGGGCGTCTAAGTCATTCTCGTAATAAGGTCATGCGCCGGCCCCGCCGATGCCGCGCACAATGTGGTCCAGCAGTTCCCGCGCGGCCGGGGACACATGGCGGCCGGCTCGGCTGAGCACCTGCAGGCTGCCCTGGTTGAGAATGGGATTGGCCAGCGGCAGGCTGGCCAGCTGCCGCGCCTGCAGGTCCACGGCCACGGCGATGGGCGGGGTGAGCGCGTAGCCGATGCCGGCGGCGGCGAACTGCCACAGCGCCTTGAACGACGAAGTGGTGAGCACGTTGGGCAGCCGCACCTGCTCGCTGATCTCCGCCGCCTGCACGTGCTGGCGCACCCCGAAACCCTCCTGCATGGCGGCGCCCGGATAGACGGCGAGGTCGGCCAGCCGCAGCGGACGGCCCAGGCGGGTGAGCGGGTGGTCCTGGCGCACGATGGCGCGGATGGGCTCGGGCCGGCTGTAGTGCGTGCGCAGGCGCGCATCGCTGGGCGGCTGGAACACCAGGCCGATGTAGGCGCGGTCGTCCAGGAGGCGCTGCACGATGTCGGTGGTGCGGGCCACGTCGATGTCCAGCGTGACTTCGGGGTGGCTGCGCCAGTAGCCGGGCAGCACGCGGTCGAACATGAGCTCCACGAAGCCCTCGCCCAGCGCCAGGTCGATATGGCCCCGTTCGGCCTTGCGCAGGCTGTCGATCTCGGAGAAGAAGCTCTCCTGGATATCTTGCTGGCGCTTCACGTAGCGCGCCAGGATATGGCCGGCCTCGGTGGGCGCCACGCCCCGCCCGCGCCGCTCGAACAGGGCGATGCCGCAGTCCCGCTCCAGGGCGGCGATGGCCCGGCTGACGGCGGACGGGTCCATGTCCAGCGCCTCGGCCGCCCCGCGCACCGAGCCCCGGCTCATGACCTGCATGAAATAGTGGGTGCGGCGGGCGTCGAGCGTTTCGTCCATGGGAATCTCCGGTGCGGGGCTCCGGCGGGCTGAACATGCAGGATTTGCCGGTAAAGTGTTCTTCTGTTGCATTTTACGCAACGCTAATGCCATCTGGCTGTCATGGTTGCGCGGCGGGCCCCTGGGCGAAAATTGCGCAGCCGGCGCGTCGCGTACCGGCGCCGGGCCGCGCATGCTCCATGCCGCCCGCCCGTTGCCCGCCCGGGGCCGCCGCCGGCCCCGCGCGCCATTCATTTCATTCACGCATACAGGGGAATCCGATGTCTCACGCCAGCCTGGGCCTGGCCGCGCCTTCCATGCCGCTATCCAGCCGCCTGCGCATGCTTGCCGCCATTTTGCTGGTGGTGGCGATTGCCGAGGCCATCGGCAGCGTTTCGTTTACCGTGGGGCCGGGCAAGATTGTGCTGCAGCCCATGCTGTGGGCGATTTTCGTCGGCGCGGTGGTGGCGGCCTTCGGCCAGCGCCTGCCCGCCGGCATGGGCGTGGATACCGCCATGCAGGCGCGCATCAGCGGTTACCTGCCATACGCGCTGCTGCCGTTCCTCGCCAAGCTGGGTCTGATGGTCGGGGGGGCGCTGCCCCAGGTCCGCGAGGCCGGCTGGGCGCTGGTGTTCCAGGAGTTCGGCCATTTCTTCGGCACCATGGCCATCGGCCTGCCGCTGGCGCTGCTGCTGGGCATCAAGCGCGAGGCCATCGGCGCCACTTTCTCGGTGGGCCGCGAGCCCAGCCTGGCCATCATCGGCGAACGCTTCGGCATGAATTCGCCCGAAGGCCGCGGCGTCATGGCCGAGTACATCACGGGCACGGTCATCGGCGCGCTGTTCGTGGCCCTGCTGGCCGGTTTCATCACCAGCCTGGGCATTTTCGACCCGCGTTCGCTCGCCATGGGCGCCGGCGTGGGCTCGGGCAGCATGATGGCGGCGGGCGTGGGGGCCATTGCTTCGCAGCAGACGCCCGACATGGCGCACCAGGTCGCGGCCCTGGCCGCTGCCGCCAATCTGCTCACGACCGTGGTGGGCGTGTACTTCACGCTTTTCATTTCGCTGCCCACCACGATCTGGCTCTATGGCCGGCTGGAGCCGGTGCTGGGCCGCTTTTCGCGCGGCAAGGCGCAGTCGGCCGCCGCCGCGGATGCCGGCGCCGGGGCGGCGGCGCATGCGGTGAAACTGGGCTTCGGCGACCGCCTCACGGCCTACGTGGTGTGCGGCCTCTTCACGCTGGTGGGCAACCAGCTCGGCTACAAGGTGCCGGTCCTGGATGCGCTGCCCGGCATGGCCATCATCGTGCTGCTGGTGGTCATCACCGACCTGCTGCTGCGCCTGGCGCCCAGGCTGCCCGCGGTGTTCGTGCTCTCCGTGCTGGCCATGACGGCCGGCTGCCCGGGCGTGCTGCCGTATTCCGACCAGGTCATCGCGCTGGTCAACAAGGTGAACTTCCTGCCTTTTACGACGGTCATCCTGGCCATGGCGGGCTTGTCCATCCTCAAAGACCTGCCGGCTTTCCGCAAGCTGGGCTGGAAAATCGTGGTGGTGTCGCTGGCCGCCAACGCGGGCACCTTCCTGGGCGCGACGATGATCGCGGAGTTCTTCCACTGACCAAGCGACGCGCGCCGCGGATGCGCGCGGCGCGCGCGATCCCCCGGTGGAGGCCGCCGGGCGTTCAGGGGCGAAGACGAGAGTTCGCGGGCGCGCGGTGGCGCGCTTCGTCGGTCACGTTCTCGAGCGCGCCGACATTCGCCACCGCCGCCACGTCCGCGCCGGCCGCCTTCAGGGCGGCCGTTGCCATTTGCAGCACCGGCGGATTGGCCATGGCGACCCGGTAGGGCTGCAGCGGCGCCAGCCCTTCCAGCGTGCCGAGGTCGTTGGCGGCGTGGGCGCGCTGCGCCTGAGCGGCTTCTTCCACCGCCCGGCGCAGGCGCGTATCGGCATAATCGT
>NZ_LHSJ01000273.1:0-5300 GCF_001270295.1 Achromobacter sp. DMS1
GCCCGTGCGTCCCAGGCCCTGCCTGACCTCGTATCCCCAGCCGCGCAGGCGCTCGGCCACCAGCGCGCTGGTGCGGGTTTCTTCGTAGCCGAGCTCGGGATGCCGGTGGATGTCGCGCCGCAGGCGCTTCATGTCGTCGAATGCCTGGAGCAGGCCGGGCTCGTAGGCCGCGGCGATGCCGGAGGCGAAGGCGGCGGAGGGGATGTCAGTCATGGTGGCGCTCCCGGAACACGCAGGTTGCGGCAAGGCTGGCGGCCAGCATGCCGATGAGATACCACCCCGGCGCCATCGCGTTGCCCGAGATCTTCAGCAGCCAGGTCACCATGAACTGCGCCGACCCGCCGAACAGCGTGACCCCGAAGGCGTAGATCATGGAGGTGCCGGTGGCGCGGATCTCGCGCGGCAGGGCCGACACGATGAGCATGGTGCTGGCCAGCATATTGACGCCCAGCGCGGCGATGAGAACGATGCGGCACGCCACGGCCAGCCACAGCATGCCCGGCATCGACAGGAACAGGAAGGTGGGATAGGCCATCGCCATGCCAACCACGATGGACCACACCAGGGGCTGCTTGTAGTTGCGCACGCGGTCCACGTACAGGCCGCAGAGATAGACCGACACCACCTGCACCACGGCCGCCACGCAGCTGAAAAGGTACGACGTGGGCGCGTCGATGTGGTTGGTCTGCATCATGTAGGTGGGCATGTAGAACAGCACGATGTAGACCATGGCGGTGCCCGACATGATGATGAGCACGCCCAGCGTCAGGTCGCGCGGATGGCGCGCGGCCAGCGTCCAGGCCGGATGCTCCGCCGCCGCGCCCCCGCCCTCGCGCTGGCAGGCGTAGGTTTCCTCGATGTTGCGGCGGATGTACACGCCCACCGGAATGATGAGCAGCCCCAGCACGAAGGGCACGCGCCAGCCCCAGGCATGCAGCGCCTCCTCGGAAAGCACGGACGTCAGCAGCAGGCCGAGCGAGGCGCCCAGCAGCGCCGCCACGCCCTGGCTGATGGACTGCCAGCTCACGAAGAAGCCGCGCTGGTTGGCGCCGGCGGATTCGAGCAGCAGCGTGGTCGCCGAACCGACCTCGCCGCCCGCGGCGAAGCCCTGCAGCAGGCGCCCGGCCACGATGAGCACGGGCGCCATCACGCCGATCTGCGCGTGCGTGGGAGCGAAGGCGATGAGCGCGGTGCCCAGCCCCATCAGCGCGATGGTCGCCAGCATGGCCGCCTTGCGGCCCTTGCGATCGGCATACGCGCCCAACACGATGCTGCCCAGCGGCCGCATGACGAAACCCACGCCGAACACGGCCACCGCCATGAGCAGCGAACCGTAGGCCGTGTCGCTGGGAAAATAGAGCTTGCCGATGATGGCGGCGAAAAAACTGTAGACCGTGAAATCGAAGATTTCCAGGCCGTTGCCCAGGCAGGCGCCCAGGATGATGCGGCGGTTTCCCCGTGGTGCGGCGCGGGCCTGGCCCTCGGCGTCGGCGGCGGGCGGCGCGGCAACTGCGCCGGCATTCTCGGCAACATGCATGTCTGGTTTTCCTACCCTGATGGTTGACGCCGCGCGGCGGCGCCGGCGGCACGGCATGCGGCGCGCCAGCCATGCGCATAGCGCTATGCCTTGTGCTTGCGCCGAATGTATATACAAGCATATACATCATGCATGCGAGCGAATACCCGGGAAAACCTGTAGGCCGGATGCGCGCGGGCCGCGCCGGCCCGTTCTTGTCTACGGGGCCAGGCGCGGCCTGCGGAAGAAAGCGGAGGAGAAAGGCGGGAACGGGGCCCCGGCGTCAATCGCCCTTGGGGCGCGCCGGCCCTAGCCGCGCCACCAGCGCCACGGCGCGCGCAGCGGCCATTGGTACTGGCTGTTGAGCACGCGCGGCGCCAGCGCCCAGCCCATCGCCACGGCGATGCCCGCGGCGACCATGACGTCCGAGAGATAGTGGTCGAGGTTGATGAGCCGGCTGACGCCCACCAGGGCGGCCAGGCTCAGGAAGGCCCAGCGCCAGCGCGGCGCCAGGATGCCCAGCGTGACGGCCACCGCGAAGGCCGCGTAGGTGTGGCTGGACGGAAAGGAATTGAACTGCTGCGCGCGCGAGAAGGACTCGCCCATGCCGTAGATGCCCTGCTCGAAATAGAGCTCGGGCCGCGCCCGGGCCACCGCGCGCTTGAGCGCCAGCACCACCAGGCCGCCCGCGGCCATGACGGACAGCATGAGCACGCTGCCGCGCACCATGCTTTCGTAACTGGTGCGCAGCGGATTGCGCCAGCCCCGGGCCATGCCCAGCATGCCCACCCCGTAGAACAGCAGCGCCATCACGACGTAGTGGCCGCTCTCGCCCAGCTCGCCCACCCATTCGAAGGAATTGTCCACGCTTTCGGAGACGGACCGCTGGATGGCGATGGCCAGCGGCAGGTCGAGCCAGCGCGCGCTGGCGCCGGCGGCCAGAGACAGCACGATGGCCAGCACCAGCCAGATGCGAACCGAAAAAGGACTGCAGACCTCGGCAGGCGCCGGCGCGGCGACGCGGGTTGCCGCCGCAGTCACGGGCGTGATGGGGTTGGATGTCATGAATTCGGAACGAGAACGATTATCAGGATCGGGCCTGCGGCCGGACCGCTATGGTAACGGCAGCGGGGGCGCAACGGTGAGCAATCTTGCAGCAAGAGGTAAAATCCGATGTTTCCATCTCCCAGCCCCCGGGATCTACACCCGTCACGGCGACCGTCATGCAAGAAACCACCCTCAAGCGCGAGGGCGCGGCCAGCGCCGCGCAGCCTCCCGCCGCCCCCGGCTCCGACCCCCGCTCCCCCCGCAAGCTGTACATCCGCACCTTCGGCTGCCAGATGAACGAGTACGACTCGGACAAGATGGCCGACGTGCTGCGCGGCGACCAGGGCCTCGAAATGACCGACAACCCCGAAGAGGCGGACGTCATCCTGTTCAACACCTGTTCGGTGCGCGAGAAGGCCCAGGAGAAGGTCTTTTCCGATCTGGGCCGCGTGCAGCATCTCAAGAAACTCAACCCCGACCTGGTGATCGGCGTGGGCGGCTGCGTGGCCAGCCAGGAAGGCGAGGCCATCGTCAGGCGCGCGCCCTACGTGGACGTGGTGTTCGGGCCGCAGACCCTGCACCGCCTGCCGGAGCTGATCCGGCGCCGGCGCGCCGAGGGCCGCTCGCAGGTGGACATCAGCTTTCCCGAGATCGAGAAGTTCGATGCGCTGCCGCCGCCGCGGGTCGAGGGCCCGGCCGCCTTCGTGTCCATCATGGAAGGCTGCAGCAAGTACTGCAGCTTCTGCGTGGTGCCCTACACGCGCGGCGAGGAAGTCTCGCGTCCGTTCGACGACGTGCTCATGGAAGTGGCCGACCTCGCCGACCAGGGCGTCAAGGAGGTCACGCTGCTCGGACAGAACGTGAACGCCTACCGTGGCCGCATGGGCGACACCGCCGAAATCGCCGACTTCGCCCGCCTGCTGGAATACGTGCACGAAATCCCCGGCATCGAGCGCATCCGCTACACCACCTCGCACCCCAAGGAAATGACGCAGCGCATGGTGGACGCCTACGCCACGCTGCCCAAGCTGGTGTCCTTCCTGCACCTGCCCGTGCAGGCCGGCAGCGACCGCGTGCTGGCCGCCATGAAGCGCGGCTACACCACGCTGGAGTTCAAGTCGGTGGTGCGCAGGCTGCGCGCCGCGCGCCCCGGCCTGACGCTGTCATCGGACTTCATCGTGGGCTTTCCCGGCGAAACCGAAGAAGACTTCGAGAAAACCATGAAGCTCATCGAGGACGTGGGTTTCGACACCTCGTTCTCGTTCGTCTACTCGCGCCGCCCGGGCACCCCGGCGGCCGACCTGCACGACGACACGCCGCAAGACGTGAAGCTGCGCCGGCTGCAGCGCCTGCAGACGCTCATCAACGAACAGGCCGCCGCCATCGCGCGCGGCATGATCGGCACGCGCCAGCGCGTGCTGGTGGAAGGCCCGTCGCGGCGCGACGCCAGCGAGCTCATGGGCCGCACCGAGAACAACCGCATCGTCAACTTCGCCGCGCCCGCGCGGCTCATCGGACAGATGGTCGACGTCATCATCACCGACGCGTACACGAATTCGCTGCGCGCGCGCGTGGCCGGCGTGGACCGCGACTCCCAAGAGGCTGAATGACCCCCTCCCGCCCTCGCGCCCGCCGCCCCATGCCCACCGTCGTCCTGCTCGACGGCGACAATACCCACCTGGCCAATCTCT
The DNA here is from genome assembly GCF_001270295.1 of Achromobacter sp. DMS1. NCBI lineage: Bacteria > Pseudomonadati > Pseudomonadota > Betaproteobacteria > Burkholderiales > Alcaligenaceae > Achromobacter > Achromobacter sp. DMS1. The sequence goes on from NZ_LHSJ01000273.1 coordinate 4,255, forward strand.
GCGGCCCCCTGGACGAAAACCTGCGCCAGCTCGCCGACGGCATGGGCGTGAAGCTGTCGCGCCGCGGCAGCCGCGTCACCCTGGAAGGCGAGCGGGCCGAACTGGCCGGCCGCGTGCTGCGGCGCTTCCATGAACAGGCCGTGCACCGCGCGCTGTCCATCGACGACATCCAGCTCGGGCTGGTGGAGATCGGCGTGGGCCGCCAGGAAGAGAAACTCCAGGACGATCTGGCCGAGGCGGCCGCCGCCCTGCCGCCCGTGGACGACGAGAGCGACGGCATCGCGCTGCGCACGCGGCGCAGCGACCTGCGTCCGCGCACGCCGCGCCAGCGCGACTACCTGAACAACATCCTCAAGCACGACATCACCTTCGGCATCGGGCCGGCCGGCACCGGCAAGACCTGGCTCGCCGTGGCCTGCGCCATCGACGCCATGGAGCGCGACACCGTGCAGCGGCTGGTCCTCACGCGGCCGGCCGTGGAGGCGGGCGAGCGCCTGGGCTTCCTGCCGGGCGACCTGGCGCAGAAGGTCGACCCCTACCTGCGCCCGCTCTACGACGCGCTCTACGACCTGATGGGGTTCGAGAAGGTGCAGCGGCTCTTCGAGAAGCAGACCATCGAAATCGCGCCCCTGGCCTACATGCGCGGCCGCACGCTGAACCATGCCTTCGTCATCCTCGACGAAGCGCAGAACACCACGCCGGAACAGATGAAGATGTTCCTCACCCGCATCGGCTTCGGCAGCAAGGCGGTCATCACGGGCGATCCGTCCCAGGTGGACCTGCCGCGCGGCCAGGACAGCGGCCTGGCCCACGCGGCCAAAGTGCTGCACGAGGTGCAGGGCATCGCCACCACGCGCTTCACCAGCCGCGACGTGGTGCGCCATCCGCTGGTGGCCCGCATCGTGGATGCCTATGACCGCGCCGCCGAAAATGACGCCTGACGCCGCGCCCCGGCTGTCGCTGTCGGTGCAGTACGGCGTGCGGGAGCCGCGTCTGCCCCGCTGGCGGCTGCGCCGCTGGGCGCAGCGCGCGCTGGCGGCGGCGGC
>NZ_LHSJ01000274.1:0-5273 GCF_001270295.1 Achromobacter sp. DMS1
GGCGCTTGCGCCGGAGCGGCGGCGCAAGCGCCCGGTTCCGGACTTGACCCGCCGCAAAGTGCCGCTTGCCGCCGCCCGTTGCAATAGCCCGGGCCCTGGCCGCCTTCGAGGAAACGCTGGTACGCCCAATTCGCGCTTCGACAAGTGGCTGCGCGGCGACAAGAAGGCCCTCACGGTGCGCGAGCTGGCGGGCTGCGAGCTCTTCAAGAGCAGCGGCTGCATCGCCTGCCACAACGGCCCGGGCGTGGGCGGCAATTCGTTCCAGAAGACGGACCCGGTCATGCCCTGCCAGACCGACAACAAGGCCGAGGGCCGCGCGGCGGTGACCGGCAAGGACGCCGGCAGGTTCAACTTCAAGGTGCCCACGCTGCGCAACGTGGCGCTGATCTATCCCTACTTCCACGACGGCGCGGCGGCCACGCTGGCGCAGGCGGTGGACGTGATGGGCCGGCCGCAGCTCGGCCGGCGAGGCGCGGCCCGCTATTGCCGGACGGTGCGCACCTCCGGCGGCGGCGCCGCTTCGAAGTTGCTGCGCCAGGGGTTGATGTCCAGGCCGCCGCGGCGCGTGTAGCGCGCGTACACGGTGAGTTTCTCGGGCCGGCAGGTCTGCATGACGTCGGTGTAGATGCGCTCCACGCAATGCTCGTGGAATTCCGCGTGCTGGCGGAACGACACCACATAGCGCAGCAGCGATTCGCGGTCGATGGGCGCGCCGCGGTAGCGGATCTGCAGCGTGGCCCAGTCGGGCTGGCCGGTCACCGGGCAATTCGATTTCAGCAGTCGCGAAGCCAAGGTCTCCTCGACGGGGTCGCCGGGCCGCGTGCGCAGCAGGCCGGCATCGGGCTCGTAGGTGTCGATCTCCACGTCCAGCTTGTCTATATAGATGCCTTCGGGCTCGGCCATGCGCAGCTCGCCGAAGCGCTGCGGCAGGATGAAATCCAGCCCCACCGGCGCGCCCGCCGCCGCGCTCAGGTCGCGCTCGAGCCGGCCGCGCAGCGCGGCCGAATTCACCAGCCGCGTCTGGTTGTAGGAGTTCAGGTACAGCTTGAACGACTTGGACTCGATGATGTTGGGGCTGTCGGCCGGCACGCTGAAGGTGGCCATGGCCACGCGCGGCTTGCCCTTGGCGTCCAGCCACGACAGCTCATAGGCATTCCAGATATCCACGCCATGAAAGGGCAGCGGCCCGCGGTCCAGCGCCAGCGCCGCGCGGTTGTGCGCGCGCGCGATGGGAAAGAGCAGCGAAGGATCGTATTGCGAGGCATAGCTCACGGGTTGGCCCAGCGGGCCGTGCGACAGCGTCATGGCGATTCGGTCATTGCGGGAAATACCGGCATTTTAGGCGCTTGCGGGCTGGCTATTTTCCGGATCGTGAAATGCCGTCTTCAAGATGTGAAAGCGGGTGCTGCGCAGCAGCGCAAACCCATTTCATCCTTGACAACATGCTTTCGTAATACGAAACGATGTTTGTAATTGATTGATTTTAAAGAAAAATAATTTTTGTCTTATATAAGATATCAGGCCGCTTTGCCCTGCAGCACAGGCTTAGACTTTCTCCAACGATTCAAGCATTGCAGCACCCCGATCCAAGCAAGTCTTCCCATTACCGACAGGAGCATCGCCATGAGCAACCGCGAAACCGAAATCCGCAATCTGCAGAAGGACTGGGCCGAGAACGCCCGCTGGCAAGGCATCAAGCGCGACTATTCCGCCGAGGACGTGATCCGCCTGCGCGGCTCGCTCGCCGTGGAGCACACGCTGGCCCGCCGCGGCGCCACGCGGCTCTGGGAACTGCTGCACAGCGAGCCCTTCGTCAATTCGCTGGGCGCCCTGACCGGCAACCAGGCCATGCAGCAGGTCAAGGCCGGCCTGAAGGCGATCTACCTCTCGGGCTGGCAGGTGGCGGGCGACGCCAACCTGGCCGGCGAGATGTACCCCGACCAGTCGCTGTACCCCGCCAACTCGGTGCCGCAGGTCGTGCGCCGCATCAACAACACGCTGACCCGCTGCGACCAGATCCAGTGGATGGAAGGCAAGAACCCGGGCGACGAGGGCTACATCGACTTCTTCGCGCCCATCGTGGCCGATGCCGAGGCGGGTTTCGGCGGCGTGCTCAACGCCTTCGAACTCATGAAGGGCATGATCGAGGCCGGCGCGGCCGGCGTGCACTTCGAAGACCAGCTCGCTTCCGTGAAGAAGTGCGGGCACATGGGCGGCAAGGTGCTGGTGCCCACCCGCGAAGCCGTGTCCAAGCTGGTGTCGGCGCGCCTGGCCGCCGACGTGATGGGCACGCCCACCGTGCTGCTGGCTCGCACCGACGCCGACGCTGCCGACCTGGTCACCAGCGACGTGGACGAGAACGACCGCCCCTACATCACGGGTGAGCGCACCGTCGAAGGCTTCTTCCGCACCCGCGCGGGCATCGAGCAGGCCATCTCGCGCGGCCTGGCCTATGCGCCGTACGCCGACCTGATCTGGTGCGAAACCTCCACGCCCAACCTGGAATACGCGCGCAAGTTCGCCGAGGCCATCCACCGCCAGTTCCCGGGCAAGCTGCTGGCCTACAACTGCTCGCCTTCGTTCAACTGGAAGAAAAACCTGGACGACGGCACCATCGCCAAGTTCCAGCGCGAGCTGGGCGCCATGGGCTACAAGTTCCAGTTCATCACGCTGGCCGGCTTCCACGCGCTGAACTACGGCATGTTCGAGCTGGCCCACGGCTATGCCCGCCGCCAGATGAGCGCGTTCGTGGAACTGCAGCAGAAAGAATTCGCCGCCGCCGAACTGGGCTTCACCGCCGTGAAGCACCAGCGCGAAGTGGGCACGGGCTACTTCGACGCCGTGACCCAGACCATCGAAGGCGGCAAGTCGTCGACGACCGCGCTCACCGGCTCCACGGAAGAAGCGCAGTTCGAACACGGCAAGGAGCAGAAGGCGGCCTGACGGGGCCACCGCCGGGCCCCTGGCCGGGCCCGGATCGCTGTGCTGTTGTGCTGTAGTTGTTGTAGGGTGGATTCAGGGTGCCTGCGGGCACCCGCTTTTTTTTGCGGGCGGTCCGTGCCCGTCAGCGGGCGCGGCGTGGCTTACGGGTTCGCCGCCGCGGCCTGGCCGCCGGCCCTGTCGGCAGCGGTCTCCCCGGCCGCCGATTGCGCGCCATCCAGCAGCGCCTGGACCAGCCGGTTCTCCTGGTCGGCCAGCCGGCTCACGAACGAGATCTGCCGGCAGGGCCCGTTCTTGCCCAGCGGCAGCACGCGCACCGGATGCACGTCCAGCAGGTTGCGGCCGGGCTCGGGCAGAATGCACACGCCCAGCCCCTCGGACACCAGCGCCGTCAGCGCCGCCAGCGACTGCATCTCCAGGCGGCAGCGGGCGTGGGGCGCATGCTGCGCCACATAGCGGGCCGCGATGCGGCCGCCCACCGTGCTCTTGTCGAAGCGTATCCATTCGTGGCGGCGGAACAGCTCGGCCACGGTCTTTTCGCGCGAGCCGGGCGGCGCGATCAGCACGAGGCGCTCGCGAAACAGCGGCGTCCACGCAAGCCGGCTGGACCCGCCCGTTTCGGGCTGCACGATGATGGCCGCGTCGATCTCGCCGCGCTTGAGCTTTTCGACCAGGTCGGCCACGCGGCCGCGCACGGGCCGCACGTCCAGCTTCGGGTAGCGCTCGCGCACGGTGCGCAGCAGCGGCGGCAGCAGCGTGACCTGCAGGGGTTCGATGATGCCCATCCGCACCTTGCCTTCCACGGCCGGGGTGCTGCGCCGGCGCAGTTCGTCCAGGCGCGCCAGCGCCTCCTGCAGCACGGCGTCCACTTCGGCGGCGAAGGCGTTGGGACGCACCTGCAGCGCCGAGCGGTCGAACAGCGGCTGTCCGAAGTACTCCTCCATCTGCTTCATCTGCAGGCTGACCGCGCTGGGAGACAGGTTCATGTCGGCCGCGCCGGCCGCGAAACTGCCGCCGCGCAGCACCGCGTTCAGGGTACGGAAAGACTCGATCTTCATCAGAAATCCTCACGTAGCGTTTTAAGAATCCTCGCTTTATATCACCAGGGGCGGGGCCTAGTATTCGCAACGGACAACAACCGGATCCGCGCCGCGCAGCGGCGGGCCATCGAGGAGTGGAGACTGAAGATGAAAAAGACCCTGGCCGGCCTTGCGGCCGCATTGAGCCTCGGACTGTGCGCGGGCGCGCCCGCGTCGGCGGCCGCCCCGGCGGGGGCGCCCGCGCTGCCGCAGAACATCACCATGGTGGTGCCCTTTCCGCCCGGCGGCAGCAATGACGTGTTCGCGCGCGTACTGGCCGAAAAACTGTCGGACCGCCTGTCGGTGCCGGTCATCGTCGAGAACCGGCCCGGCGCGGGCGGAGCCATCGGCGCGGAATACGTTTCGCGCGCGGCCAGGGACGGTTCGGTGCTGATGCTCTCGTCGTCCACGCTGACGACCAATGCCGCCGTGCAAACCAACCTCAAGTACGACGTGGTCCGCAGCTTCGCGCCGGTGGCCATGCTGGCGCGCAGCCCCATGGCGCTGGTGGTGGGCAAGGATTCGCCGTACCGCTCCGTGGCCGACCTGCTGGCGGCGGGCCGCAAGGATCCGGGCAAGCTGACCTACGGCAGCGCCGGGGTGGGCTCGGTCAACCAGATGGCGAGCGAAATCATGGCGGGGGGCGCACAGACCTCTTTCACGCACGTGCCCTACAAGGGCATGTCGCCGGCGTTGAACGACCTCGCGGGCGGCCGCGTGGATTTCGTGATCGGCAGCTTCGCCTCCGTGGCGTCCCTGCTCAAGGGCGGCAGGCTGCGCGTGCTGGCGGTGACTTCGCCCGGCCGCTCGCAGTTCTATCCGGACCTGCCCGCCATCGGCGAGAGCGTGCCCGGCTATTCGGTGGAGCTGTGGTGGGGCGTCCTGGCGCCGCAGGGCGCGCCCGCGCCCCTGGTCGAGCGCCTGAACCAGGAAATACGCGCCATTGTCACCGACGACAAGATGCGCGCCATGTTTGCCGAGGAAAGCGCCGTGCCGGCCACGCTGACCGTGCCGCAGTTCGCGGACCTGGTCCGCGCGGATGCCGGCAAATGGAAGCAGGTGGCCGAGGAACGCCACATCTCCGCCCAGTAACGTGCGGCGCGCGGCCGCCGAGATGCGAGTGCAAGCAATGAGAAGCAAACTGTTCGTTCCCGGATCCCGCCCGGAACTTTTCGCCAAGGCGCTGGCCGGCCCCGCCGACGCGCTGTCGTTCGACCTGGAAGACGCGGTGGCCGCGGGCCGCAAGGCCGAGGC
>NZ_LHSJ01000275.1:0-5266 GCF_001270295.1 Achromobacter sp. DMS1
ATTTGGTGGGTCATGTGCGGAGCGTACTCTAACAGCGTGCTGCGCAACTGCTCTGCTCGCTCCTGATCTCCTATCATCGCAAGCCAAGCGAGCACGAAAGTGTAAAGAATCCCCGCACGCGTATGCTCTTCGAAGTATGCGTCACTGCGTTCTCTTGGATGTGAGAGGACATCACGATATTCTGTCGTCGGCGTCGGATAGTGCCGCCGAGCCCGCAGTCCGTAGCAAAGATGATCGGACATGCTGCGGATGTAATCAGCAACATTAGATAGGCGTCCGCGCACATCTGCGAGACGCATAAACAGAGCCAATTCAATCGTGAAATCGTCACGAACGGGGACGGCAAGCGCCGGGTTCGCGTTCAGCATCCCAATTGCTATGTTGAGCGCCTCGTCTGCTCCTTCACTCATTGCCTGTGCGGATGCCGCATCGCCCCCAGCACTGATGGCATCTAGCCATAACCCGTGAAGAGACAACCTACCCAGTGTCTCGAACAGCGCGATGTTGATGTCTACTGCGTAACGTGAATTTACGGCCATTGAAAGCGCATAGCGTTTGTCGGCGAACGGGCCAATCTTCTCGACTAGTAGAAGGCGAGCGATGATTAAGTGCAGTTTGAAAACCTGATCGAAATGAGCTAACCGCTCCTGTTGCGCCGCTCCCCTGCTTAGACGGGTACTATCACAGTGGGGCCAACTGCGTAGCAGCACCAACTCGGATGCTCGATATGCAGCCTCAAGGTTATCGGTGTCGCGAGCCCACACAAAGAGTATCCAAAGGCACAGGTAGGCCTTACGTAGCTGACGTGTGCGCTCTGCCTGGCTCTTCGGCTCAGTGAAGATGACATTGAGTAATTGACGGAAATGCCGATAAGCGACGTCGGGCTGATCAAGCATCGCTAGCGCCTTCTGAAATAGCCCCCGATTCTCGCTCTCAATTAACTCAGCACGCAACATGCCGCTGAGGATCAAATCGGAGAGACGATCCCCGTTCCATTCGGCAAAGTGCACGTTGGCTTTCTCGTTCGCCCGACAGTAACCACTCCACTGAGCACGAACATCCTCGCGCATCTCGCCGCCCATGCAGACGCATATAACAACAGGCAAATCCGCAAAATGGGGCGGGATGCGGTTCGGAATATAGTCATCCAAAACCTCATTCAGCGACGGACGTACAGCCTGCTGGCCAGTATCCCAATGCTCTCGTGTCAAATCACCGGACTTGATCGTAAACAGGAACAGGCTTCGAGTGCCATCCCGATCGGGATTGGGGCCAACTGCCGCTACGTCGACACCAGCTTGCCGGGTACCGCGACGGGGACGGGTTAGAACTTCAAAACCACTCTCAGCCAAAAGATCAGGCAGAATAGCGTCGAGTTCGTCACGCTCGCGTAGCGAGCGCAGATAGTGCATTACGACAAGTTTCATCTCTGCTCTCGCTGCTCAAGCTTGAATTGCAAGAGCATATGCTCGAGTCCAACTGGGTCAACGATGTCGAGGATGGGCAACTCTGACGAGACCGAGAACGAATGCATCCCAGTCTCGGTGAGATGTGTGGTGCCCTCTCCGGTGTGGATCGGCGTCAACGACGATCGGCCATATAGGATGTATTGTTTAGTGACGAGATCCTCAAAAATAGATTTCCGGCGCCCCTGCTCCATGCTCCGTTCCATCTGCTCGTGCCATTGGACGTGTGCCGCCTCGCGCTGCATTTCACTAGGGTGCAGCTCGACTAAACGCTCAATACCTTCCATCGCATCTTGAAGTGCCGCCTTTCGTGTGAGCACTTCAGCAAGGTCCGGAATGCTCTCAGCGTAACGCTCAAGGTAGTCCTTCAACTTTCCCCCATAGCTCACCAGCAAGGGGTTATAGATCAGATCGAGGACATCATTTTTGATATCTGAAGCCCCATCGCGAAGTACCGCTAACGGTATAGTAACTGCGGCCAGAGGATCAATGAAGAACCACCCAATGGCCTTGCGGCAGAGATATAGTTGATCCAATGGCTCCAATGGAATAGATGACGTAGGGATGGAGAAAGGAGGATCATCGTTTCCGACACCGCAAACTTCGCTAGCCACGCATTGGTGGGTGTACGTATTCCCGTTCAGCAGCCAGTACACAACCGCGCCACCCACCACATCAGAGCCGGCATTTTTCAGCGCGTAGTAAGTGCTCTGGAACGCGCTCAGCGTAATCCGGCCTTTTGAACGATCAAATAACTTACTAAGCAGGAAAATCACTTTCTCAGCATGCCCTGCACCCACAAGCAGATATGCTGCATGGTCGAGGTGCGAAATCGTTCCTGCGCTATCTGGGTCAACATCCGCAGCGGCATCAAGGCACAGGTTCATAGCGTTTTCTGTGAGACCGACCCGGTGACGCCACAGCAGGTCCACTGCCAAGTGGATCGAGATGGGACTCCTCGTCTGAACGACCCGTTCAAGTTGTTCGTCCAAGCCGACTGGTGCGAGTGTTTTTCGCTGTGCAGCAGCACGATAGCCCGCTTCGAGGGAACGGACTGCGATGTCTTCGTCATTGCTGGACGCCCCTTGGAGCAGTATGTTGAGCACCTCGTCGTAGCGTTCACCCAGTTCCATGGCACCCAAAGCCGAGAGGGCAGCGAGCTTCGCCTCGCGCTCGTGAGCCTGCGCGAAAATGAGGCTTTCTTCGATATCGGTGTTCATTACGAGAACCGTGAATAGCTGACGCAAAGCCAGGTTATCACCGGCACGTGCTGCTTCGTAGACCTTGAAAGCTCTGACTGGGTTCTTCCTCGTCCATTCCCCAAAAGCAGTACTAGGGGCACCTGCAGCCAGGTCGTTGCCGCCCGCATCAAGCAGGCGCGTGATGAAGGCAAGAAGGACATCCTGATCTACGTTCAAAAGGGGTATCAAATCGCATAGAACATGCTGAACAAAGAAGAAGCGCGGTCCCTCCAACTCCGCCAGCGCTTCTTCGATATGAAGGTCAATCGGTGGCGCATCAGTAGCGTTCAATATTGTTGCAAGAGTCTCGAGCAATGCAGAATGGCTATCATCCAAGCGACGATAGCCACGATCCGCAACAGTACGAACCAAACCGCATGTGCGAAGCTGCGCAGCCAATTCCGTCTCGTCTACCGATGCCCCATTCGCTGTCATTACTTTACCCATTAGATCCATAGCGCGAAGACTGCTTGTTTTGTCGGCGCTTGCGTTCCTGCTCTGCAATCTCGCCTGGTTGCAATGCCAGCTCGGCATCGATCATGCGCTCCAGTATGTCACCCAATCGGATGGTGCAAGGAATGAGCGGCGGCTCGAACTCGTAGCCGCCGGCGATCATTTGAGCCGCAACTTCCTTGGTGATGAAAAAAGGCCCATCTTGGTTGTACTGGTGCAGCTTCGTCATGCTCGTTCCCGTTGCGTTCGTCTTGGCTAAGGACTTTCTGTGCTATTTAGCCCAGTGCCGGCGTCGATCTGGGCTAGCTCATCATCGAGAATTTCACCGACGCCTTTGGCGGACACCTGCCCCGCCAGGCCGGCGTCGATCCGTTCGGCCAGCAATGCCTTGAGCTGCGTCCATGCCGCATCGTCCTTGAGCAGACCCGCAGCGACGGCCATGCTCACAAGCGCATCAAGCCCGAATTCGTTGATCTTCCCGCGCATCAGGTCAGATACGCGAGGTTGCGTCACGCCAAGACGGCGCGCGGCTTCGGCCGGCGTCCATCCGTGATCCCGGATTTGCTTTTCCAGGGCCATCATCAGCGTCGAACGCAGCTTCATGTTTTCCGCTTCGGCGGGGGTGTTTTCGATGGCATCCCACACACTGGCAACGGGTTCATTGCTCATCGCTCGGTCCTTCACTGGCTCGCCGGCGCGGTCAGCATGTCGAGGGTGATCCGCCGCACGAGCTGCAACGCGGCTGCCGGCGTTCGCGCCGGCGCAGGGTGTTCCAGGTCCGCGCGCACCTGGTCGCGCAGGCCATCCAGATCATTGCCGCCGTCCACGACCGCTTGCATGAACGCGCGCACAAGGGCCGCGCCGCTGGACCCATACTCACGCGCGGCCGCGAGAAAATCCCGCTTCAAGTCGTCATCGACCGTCACCGAAAGGCGTGCCATTCAATACCCCGCTTCTTTCTGGTGCCGAACGGCAAGAATGGCGATGTTCTCCCCGTCGAAGCGATAGAGGGCGACATAGCCGCCGTTGCCGAAGTCGATCAGCCATTCCCGAAACTCGGGTTCCATGTCCTCGACCGGGCGGCCGATGCGTGGCTGATGGGCCAGAATCTTGACCCCGGCCCGGATAGCCTGCACCGCGCGTTGCGCCGCATTGGCATCCTTGGGCGCGAGGAAGCGATAGAGCCGCAGCACATCCGCTAGTGCCGGCGGCGTCCAGATTAGACGTGACACTTAGGCAACTCTGCATCCTCGCCGGCTTCCAGCTTCGCCAGCCAGGCGTCGGCTTCCTCAAGTGTCAGATGCTGGCCGGTGCGCTGATAGTCCTCCCAGGCCCGGAGCGCATCCTGTTTGAACGCCTCGCGCTTTTCCTCGCGCTCGACGTACTGCGCGATGGCTTCTCGCATGATCCAGTGCGACGTACGCCAGCGCGCGCAGTTTGCCGCTTTTGACATGCGGGATGACCGAGGAGGCCGTCTCGAACGCGATCTGAACCTGGCCGCCCATCAGGTCCACCATGGCCGGGCCGCTGCCGCGATACGGAACGTGGGCCATGCTTACGCCAGCGGCATCCTTGAAGAGTTCCGCGGCAATGTGCTGGGTGCTGCCCGCCCCGCTGCTGGCGAAATTGAGCTCGCCGGGCTTGCGCTTGAGCAGGGCGATGAGGTCCTGCACGGTTTTCACCGGCAGGTCGTTATTCACCACCAGGATGTTCGGCACGGCGCCCACGAACGCCACGGGCGCCAGGTCGCGGTCGTTGTCGTAGCCAAGCTTGAGCAGGTGCGGCGCGATGGCGTGGGCCGTGGACACGCCCATGACCATGGTGTGCCCGTCCGAGGACTTGGCCGCCAGGTCGGCGGCCAGCGTGTTGGACGCGCCGGGCTTGTTCTCGACCACCACGGTCTGGCCCAGCAGGGGCCCCAGCTTGTCGGCCACGGCGCGCGCCATGGCGTCGGWRYYGCSGCMKGSCGCYGMTCCSWSCAGCAGGCGMAGYGRCTYGATCCGGCCATCGACGTGTTCGACCGCGAAGCGGTGTTCGTCGAGCGGGTCATGGTGCCGCTGCGCCGCGCGTTCCCGGCGCTCAAGGTGGTGTTCGAGCACATCACCA
>NZ_LHSJ01000276.1:0-5260 GCF_001270295.1 Achromobacter sp. DMS1
GCTGCGCCGGGCATTGCGCACGAGCCAGTAAGCGTGTTCGGCGGCGTCGGCGGGGTCGCCCACGACGACCAGCCGGCGGTCCGCCAGCATGGGGGCGATGAGGGCGAGCCGGCCGAGCGCGATGCCGTGGCCGGCCAGCGCGGCGTGCACGATCTGGTCATACTGGTTGAACCGCAGCATGCTCTTGGGCCGCGCCCGGCCCAGGCGCCGCGCGGCCAGCCACTCCTGCCACTGCAGCCAGGGCCGGGTGGGGTCGTCGAATTCCAGCAGCACGTGCCGCGCGAGTTCGGCCGCGTTCAGGGCGCGCACGTTCAGCATGGGGTGCGCCACCGGCACCACGGATTCGCCGAACAGCCAGACGGCGTCTTCGGGCACGGCCTCCCGCGGGCTGTAGCGGATGGCGATGTCCACGCTCTCGCGGTCGATGTCCAGCACCCGGTTGTCGGCCGCCACCCGCACGTCGATGTCCGGGTGGGCGGCCTGGAAACCGCCCAGCCGGGGCAGCAACCAGAGCGAGGCGACGCCGATGGTGGTGGTAATGGTGACCGGCGTGCGCCGCTGGGGCGCACGCAGCTCCTGCGCCAGTTCCCCCAGCTCGCCCAGCCAGGCGTCGGCCATGCGGAACAGCTGCGCGCCTTCGGGCGTGAAGGTCACGCTGCGGAAGCCGCGCACCAGCAGCGCGACGCCCAGATGCGCCTCCAGGGCCCGGATCTGCCGGCTGACGGCCGACTGGGTCACGTGCAGGTCGCGGGCCGCTTGCGTAATGCTCATGTGACGCCCCACGGCGACGAAGCCTTTGACCAGATCCAGCGGAGGCAGCTTGGCGAGGGGGTATGACATTCCTGTTACTCATGCGATGCGCGCGCAAATGTCGCTTGAGCAATATAGCCCGCCGGGCGTTCAATATCACTCATGCGACGGAAACGGTGCGGAATGGCCCGCGCCGTCCGCCGCCGGGGCCGTCAATGCGGCCGGAGGCGCGCCATGATCCAGCTCTCTTGCTCCGAAGGAATGTCACTGCATCTGAACGGCAGATCGGTGGTGCGGCTGCGGCGCGCCGCCGGCACGCGCATCCAGTGCCGGGCCGGCCTGCTCTGGGTGTCGGAATACCAGCGCGCCGACGACAGCGTGCTGCGCGCGGGCCAGGCGCTGACTGTCGGCAGCGACTGCGACGTCGTGCTCAGCGGCCTGCCCGACGCGCAGGTCGCCCTCGTTTCCCAGCCCGCCGGCCACCTGGAGCTTTGTCCATGAATGCACCGCTGCCCCTCGCGCCTCGCATCGAGATGTGGTTCGACTTCGCGAGCCCCTACAGCTACCTGGCCATGGAGCGCATCGGCGACCTGGCGCGCAAGTCGGGCGTGACGGTGGACCTGCGTCCGTTCCTGCTGGGCCCGATTTTCCAGGCCCAGGGCTGGAACGACTCGCCGTTCCGGCTGTTTCCCGGCAAGGGGGCGTACATGATGCGCGACATTGCGCGCCTGGCCGAGAAGTACGGCGTCGTCTACCGCCGTCCGCGGCTGTTTCCGCGCATGAGCGTGCTGCCCGCCCGCATTGCCATCCTGGGGCAGGACGAATCCTGGGGGCGCGACTTCTGCCTGGCGGTGTTCCGCGCCAATTTCCAGCACGACCGCGAGATCCAGTCCGAAGACGTGGTGCGCGAGCTGCTGCTCGACCTCTCCCTGGACGCCGACGGGCTCATCGCCCGCGCCAAGAGCGAGGGCGTCAAGGAAACGCTGCGCCGGCAGGTGGACCGGGCGCGCAACCTGGGCATCTTCGGCGCGCCGACGTTTTTCGTGGACGGCGAAATGTTCTGGGGCAACGACCGCCTGGAAGACGCCCTGGACTGGACCCGCCGGGCTTCGCCCGCCACCGCCTGGGCGCCCGCCGCCCGGGCGAGCTGATTTTTTCCCAACCTTCCGTATTGCAATGAAGAACGCCAGCAGTTCCCTGCGCGGCGCGCCCATGCCGGGCGGCCGCTCCATCACCCAGTTCCGCGCCGCCCGCATCCGGCGCGTGTCGTTCCAGTGGAAACAGTCTGGCCAGGCCGCGCCCGGTGCCCGGCCCGGGGACGGCGCAAAGCCGGGCGCCCAGGGTTGACGCGCCCCAGCCCCCGGAGCCGCGCGCGGCGCCACCCGCCGCGCGCACCGGGCCTAGCCGGCCCGGCTCACGGGCGCCACCCGTGCCCATTCTTCGTCGGTGTACAGGCGCGAGCGCAGCAGAAAGCGCATGCCCTCGGCGCTGTCCAGCGAAAACGCGCCGCCGCGGCCCGGCACGGCGTCGATGATGAGCTGCGTGTGCTCCCAGTAGGCGAACTGGTCTTCGCCCATGTAGAACGGGCAGCCCTCCAGCTCGCCCAGGAGCACGTCCGAGCCGCCGACCAGGAACTCGCCCTGCGCATAGCACATGGGCGAGCTGCCGTCGCAGCAGCCGCCCGACTGGTGGAACATCAGCGGACCGTGCTTGGCGCGCAGAGTCTCGATGAGGCGGCGCGCCTCGTCGGTGGCCACCACGCGCGGCGTGTGTTCTGCCATGCTCGTTCTCCCGGCCGGCGCCGCGGGGCAGCCCCGAAGCGCCCGGCACGCGCCCGCTCAGAAGAAGCCCAGCTTCTTCGGCGAGTAGCTGACCAGCAGGTTCTTGGTCTGCTGGTAGTGGTTGAGCATCATCTTGTGCGTTTCGCGCCCGATGCCCGATTGCTTGTATCCGCCGAACGCCGCATGGGCCGGGTAGGCGTGATAGCAGTTGGTCCACACCCGTCCCGCCTTGATGCTGCGGCCCATGCGATAGCAGGTGTTGATATCGCGCGACCACACGCCCGCGCCCAGGCCGTAGAGCGTGTCGTTGGCAATGGCCAGGGCCTCGTCGGCATCCTTGAAGGTGGTCACGGCCACCACCGGCCCGAAGATTTCTTCCTGGAACACGCGCATTCTGTTGTGCCCCTTGAAGACCGTGGGCTGCACGTAATAGCCGTTCTCCAGCGCGCCGGGCAGCCGCGCCCGTTCGCCGCCGGCCAGCACCTCCGCGCCTTCCTGCTTGCCGATGTCCAGGTACGACAGGATCTTCTCGAGCTGTTCGGTGGACGCCTGCGCGCCCAGCATGGTGTCGGCGTCGAGCGGGTTGCCCTGCTTGATGGCCGCCACCCGCGCCAGCGCCCGCTCCATGAAGCGGTCGTACAGCGATTCCTGGATCAGCGCGCGGCTCGGGCAGGTGCAGACCTCGCCCTGGTTCAGCGCGAACATCACGAAGCCCTCGATGGCCTTGTCGAAGAAGTCGTCGTCCTCGGCGCCCAGGTCGTCGAAGAAGATGTTGGGCGACTTGCCGCCCAGCTCCAGCGTGACCGGAATGATGTTCTGCGACGCGTACTGCATGATGAGGCGGCCCGTGGTGGTTTCGCCCGTGAACGCGACCTTGGCGACGCGTTTGCTGGAGGCCAGCGGCTTGCCCGCTTCCAGCCCGAAGCCCGTGACGATGTTGAGCACGCCCGCGGGCAGCACGTCGGCGATCAGCTCGGCCAGCACCATGATGCCCAGCGGCGTCTGCTCGGCGGGCTTGAGCACCACGCAATTGCCGGCGGCCAGCGCGGGAGCCACCTTCCATGCGGCCATGAGGATGGGGAAGTTCCAGGGAATGATCTGGCCCACCACGCCCAGCGGCTCGTGGAAATGATAGGCCACGGTGTCGGCGTCGATTTCCGAGAGGCTGCCTTCCTGGCTGCGGATGGCCGAGGCGAAGTAGCGGAAGTGGTCGATGGCCAGGGGAATGTCGGCCGCGCGGGCTTCGCGGATGGGCTTGCCGTTGTCCCAGGTTTCCACGGCGGCCAGCCGCTCCAGGTTGGCTTCCATGATGTCGGCGATGCGCAGCAGCAGGCGCGCGCGCTCGGCGGGCGGGGTGGCCGCCCATTTGGGTGCGGCGCGGTGCGCGGCGTCCAGCGCCAGCTCGACGTCGCGCTCGTTCGAGCGGGCGCTGCGGTTCAGCGTTTCGCCGGTAATCGGGGTCACGTTGTCGAAATACTGGCCGCTGGCCGGCGGTTGCCAGCGTCCGTCGATGAAATTCTCGTATTGCTCCTTGATGTCGATGGGGGTGCCGTAGGTGCCGGGCGTGACGCGGGTTGCGATGTCCATGGCGTTTGTCTCCGATATGGTTGGAATGGGGCGGCGGCGAGCGCCCGCCTGACTGTCACGAAGCAAAACGCATGCCATGTCCGTGGGCGGCTGGACAGCCGCATGGGCGCGTGCGAAAGTAGGCTTCCACGCGCCCGCTGGTGTCGCTTTTTGCGACGCTGTCGCGGAACAGGTGTCGCAGAACGCCGTCCCAGGAGACATGCATGGCCCAGTCCCACTCTCCGCCGTGGCTGTCGCAGGCGCGACAGCTTTTCCATACGCAGGGCGCCGTGCCCGGCGGCCTAGTGGCCGAACCCATCCTGCGCTCGTGGCGGCGCTGCGCCGAACGGGGCTTCGACATGCGCGGCGCGCGGCGCGCCGAACTCATGACCCAGGCCGAGCTGCGCGAAGCGCGCGAGCGCAACGAGGCCCTGCGCCGGCTGGCCGCGCCGGCCATGTCCGCCCTGCAGCGGCAGGCCGGAGCCAGCGGCGGCCTGGTCATCCTGTGCGACGCGCAGGGGCTGGTGCTCGATACCGAAGGCGACGCCGGCTTTGCGCAGCGGGCCTCGCGCGTGGCGCTCATGCCGGGCGCATCCTGGGACGAGGCCGCCGCCGGCACCAACGCCATCGGCACCGCGCTGGTCGAGGGCCGCGCCATCGCCGTGCATGGCGCCGAGCATTATTTCGAGCCCAACCGCATCCTCACCTGCGCCGCCGTGCCGATCATGGACGGCGCCGGCCGGCCGCTGGGCGTGCTGGACCTCTCCAGCCAGGCCGGCGCCGCGCGGCCCGACGTGCTGGCCTGCGTGCAGGCCGCGGCGGACCGGGTCGAGCACAGGCTGTTCCTCGACGCGCACTCCGAATGCGCCGTGCTGGCGCTGCACGCCCGGCCAGCCGGGCTGGGCGCTCCAGGCGAAGCTTTGCTCGCTTTTCACGACGGCCTACTGGTGGCGGCAAACCGGATCGCCCTGCAGGCGCTCGATCTGCCGCCCACGGCGCTGGGCGTGTACCGCTACGGCGATCTTTTCGAGGGCGATCTGGCGCGCTGCCCGGTTTCGGGCGGCAGGCTGCGCGCGCACCGGGGCGCCGTGTTCCATGCGCGCCTGCGCTGGCCCAGCGAGCGCGCGCCCGGCGCCGCCGCCGCGAGCCCGGCCGCGCCGCCC
>NZ_LHSJ01000277.1:0-5251 GCF_001270295.1 Achromobacter sp. DMS1
GCCAGGCCGCACGCGGCGGCCCAGCCCCGCCATACCGGCAGGCGCGCGCGCCGTCCGTTCATGGCTTCGGCTTGGGTTTGGCCAGTCCCACGACGACGGAAGTCGTGCAGTGGAAAATGGACGATTCGTTGGACATGCACCAGTTCACGTCGTTGTGCAGGAACATCTGGTAGCCGGGCCGCTCGCGCTCGGCCGACGAGCACATGCACCGGCCGCAGGCGGTCTTGCCGCAGCAGTCGTTGTAGCTGATGAGATAGTCCTTGCCGTCCAGCGGATTGTGGCAGGTGCCCACCCACGACACGGCCGACGGCGACGTGCCCGGCGGGCATGACGTCATGGTGCCGCCGCAGCACGAGCACAGGAAGCCGTCCACCGCGCAGTAGCGCCAGTAATCGCAGGCAGTCTCGTCGGTCTGCGGCTTCTTGCCGCCGGCCGGCGCCGAACGCGCCACCGGCAGCACGGGCATGAGAAAGGCCGTGCCCACCAGCGCCTTGCCGATGCGGTTCAGGACGCTGCGACGCGAAGTCGATTGCGCCATCGAGCGCGCCGCGCGCTCTCCCAGATTATCCAGCCAGCGCATTGCCGTTCTCCTCGCGCGAAACGCGCATTTCGTCCATGGCGCCGCCCGCCAGGAAATCCTGCACCGAGGCCACGCCCAGCTCCTTCGCGGTGAACAGACTCTCGAGCTGTTCGCGCGAGTTGACCAGGCCCTTGGCGCGCAAGGCGCCCGTCTCGTCGATCAGCACCGCGTAGGGCAGTTTGCTGATCTGGAACTTCATGCCCAGCTCGGCCGACAGCACATAGGGAAAGCGCTCCAGCCCCGCCTGGCGGTAGAACGCCAGGTGCTCGGGCATCTCGCCGTCGCTGGCCAGCACGATGCGCAGCCAGCGGCTTTCGGTGCCGGCCACGGACTTCAGGATGGGCAGCAGCTTCTTGCACACCGGGCAGGTGGGCGAGAGAAAGAACAGCAGTTGGCTCTGCGCCCCGCCCGCGCCGATGGCCACGCGCCGGCCCAGCAGGTCCGGCAGTTCGAAACGCGGCGCGGGCTCGCCCACGGCCGGGCCCTTGTCCATGGTCAGCGCGCCCATCGGCGCGACACGCTCGTACAGCACGCCGATCTGCCTCGACAACGCGAGGATCGCCAGCACGAGGCAGAGGATCACGCCCCACAACAGGAAATTCGAGATAACCAAGGCTTCCATGGAAGACTCCTTCATAAATGCTGCAACTTGAAATGCGAGGCAATCAGGTGATTGGCGGTGTAGTACAGCCCCACCGCGCTCAGGGTCAGACCCGCCACGGCCGCGGCGTCGGCGCCCTGCAGCGCGCGGCCGCGCCGTGCGTCAGGGCCGGCAGCGCCCAGCACGCCAGCACCGCGTTGCGCGCGACCAGCCACCATGACAAGCCCATGCCGTGCGAAGCCGGGCCGCCGCAGCCGCAATCGATGTCGCGGCGCCCCCGCAGCAGATTGACGGCCAGCGCCGCGGTGGCCACAGCCAGCACCGCCAGGGCCAGCCAGGCGGCGCCCGCCCGCGTGGAAGGCGCCAGCAGCAGCGCGCCGGCCAGCGTCTCGGCCAGCACGAAGGCGTATGCGAAAGGCCGGCCCGTCAAGGCGGGCAGGATGCCGTAGGCCGCGACCGCGGCTGCGTAGCGCTGCGGATCGCGCAGCTTCTCCACTGCGCCCAGCAGCAGCACGCAGGCCAGCGCCGCGCTCGCGGCATGGATCAGGACGGGGTCGATCATGGCTGGCCTTCCGCGGGTTGCGGCTCGACCTGCAGCGCGGTTTCGCCCGCGGCCTGGATGGTGCCCTTGAGCACCGGCGCGGCCGGTCCCGCGTCGTAGACGTTCACGTTGCCGCCGTCGATGGTGTAGAGGCGCGGCTGCGTGTCCTGCGAGACCGACATGGACAGCGCGTTCCTGCCCGGCACCCGCGCCAGGCGCTTGTGCGTGGCCAGGTCGTACACCCAGATCTCGGCCGCCGGCGTCTTGTGCGAGCCTTCCGCGCCGTTCGGGTGCATGCCGACGTACAGGCGCTTGTGCTGCCGGTTCACGGCCAGTACGTTGTAGCCGCCCGGCCGCCATCCCTGGTCCTTGCCGGACTTGTCAAGCAGCGACCACGGCTCGCCGAAGCGGACTTCCCGGCCGCTGAAATCCGCGCTGTAGACGTTTCCGTTGAACGACACGAAGTAGAACGTGTCGCCCAGGTTCTCCGTGTGGATGAAGATGGGGTCCTTCTCCACGTCGAACATGGGCTGGCTGCGCGCCTGGCCCGCCGGCTTGCCGTCGGGGCCCACATCCACGGTCAGCAGAGTGCCGTCGCCGCAGATGCTGGCGAAGCTGCGCGGCCGCGACGGCAGCACGATAACGCTCCAGCAGCCGGCCACCGCCGTGATCTCGTCGGCGAACTTGCGCGCCTTCAGGTCCACCACCGACACCGAGGTGGCGGGCGTGGCGTTCTGCACGAAAAGCAGTTCGCCGTCGGCGCTCTGGCGGAAGTAGTTGCGGTAATTCAGCGCCTGCGCGCGTTTGCCGGGTATGGCGATCTCGTACTTCGGCGTGAGGGTCTGCGCGTCCCATACCTCCACCACGTCGGTGCGCTTGCCGCGGTTGAGCCGCTCGTAGTAGGTGGTCATCACGAAGATGTCCTTGCCGTCGGCCGAGACGGTCATGTGCCCATTGAACGAGGTGGGCACCAGGCCGAGGAACTTCAGCGTGTCGCCGTCGTAGAGATTGACGCGGCTGTCCACCAGATGGTTGAAGGCCGCATCCATCACATACAGCCGGTGCGGCGTCGCTTCGGGCAGGCGGGCGCCTCCCTGCAGCCGCTCCACAGGCAGCTCGGCGCGCGCGGCGCCGGCCGCGGCGAGCGCCGCGCACAGCGCCCAGGCGGCCCGCCGCGCGCGTATCGTGGCACATTGCGCTTTCATCGGTATTCTCCTGGTCTCATTTCCCTTCCTCGCTCGAACTAGAACGCGTATACGTAGCGCATCTGCACGCCGCGCATGCGGGGCCCGTTCTCGACCTTCAGGTCGTGGATGTACTGCATCTGTACCTGGTTGGCGTCGTTGATCTGGTGCGTAAGCTCCAGCGCCAGCTGGTGATTGCGTCCGCGCGTCGTCACCGTTTCTCCGGAAACGGTTTCGCGCCCGCCCGTCTCGTAGCGGTAGCGGATGCCGCCGTATGTGCTGTCGGTGAAATTGGTCGACACCAGCGCGAACAGGCGCAGCGACGGGTCTTTTTTCAGGCGCTGCCCGTACCAGTCGGAATTGCGGCCGTAGATCTCAACCTCGGCGATCGCCTCCAGAAACGTGGATTTGCCCACGCCCTGCACGAACGCGAAGTCCTGGATGGTGGACCAGCGGTGCTTGCCCGGCGACACGTCGGGGCGCGAACCGTCGTAGCGCCCGACCGGCGCGACGACAAAGGGCTCCCACGCGAACCAGGTCCTGGTCTGCTCGTTGTTGTAGAGCCAGACCGCCGTGCCCAGCGTGACGTCGCCCACGCCGGACATGTGGTCCTCCGGCGTACCGGGCAGATCGAGCGAGGTGCGGTACATGGGCACGATGAATTCCAGCTGCACCGTTTTGCCGAGAAACTCGCGGTAGTGCATCTGCCGGTAGACCAGCGCGTTCACATCCACGGACGCGCCGTGCACGCGCTCGCCCTCCGCGTACAGTCCCGACGACCTCAACCCCGCCAGATAGCCGGCGACGATATTGGTGCCCACGGGCGCCGGTATCCAGTCTCGCGCGCTCGGATCGCCCGCCCAGGCGGGCCCGGCGGCGCCCATCCCGGCCGCCAGCAGCATTGCGCCTGCGCCGGCCCGGCGATAGTTCCTGCCTGCCATGCTCTTCCCCTTGGTTGCCGCGCGCAGCGGACGCCGATATGGTCCCGGCTCTGTCCTTCCCGCCGCGCGCGAGGTCCGGCTGCGCCTCGCGGCGCGCCGCCGGGCCCTAGTAAGCGATGCAAACCGATTTCTTCTCCAGGTACATCTCGATCACGGCGCGGCCGTGCTCGCGGCCGATGCCGGACTGCTTGAATCCGCCGAACGGCATGTTGGGATCCAGCATGTTGTGCGTGTTGACCCAGACCGTGCCTGCGTCGATCCGCGGAATCAGGCGCTGCACGCGCGCCAGGTCGTTGCTCCATATGCTGGCGCCCAGGCCGAAATCGCTGTCGTTGGCCAGCCGCGCCGCTTCCTCCAGATCGTCGAAGGGCTGCGCCACCACCACCGGGCCGAAGATCTCCTCGCGCAGGATGCGCGCCGCGGGCGGCGCCTCGCTGAACACCGTGGGCCGCAGAAAATATCCCTCGCCGTCCACGGCCGCGCCGCCGGCCAGGACACGCGCGCCCTCGGCCTTGCCGATGCCGATGTAGTCCAGCACCCGGCGCTGGTGGCGGGCCGACACCAGCGGCCCGATTTGCGTCGCGGGGTCGAAGCCCGATCCGAGCGCGAGCCCCGCGGCCAGGTCAGCCAGGCCCTCGGTCACCTTGTCATACAGCGCCCGCTGCACGTAGAGCCGCGAGCCCGCCGTGCAGACCTGCCCCTGGTTGAAGAAGATGGCCGCCGCCGCCCCCTGCACCGCGCGGTCCGCGTCGCAGTCGTCCAGCACGATCACGGGCGACTTGCCGCCCAGCTCCAGCGAGACGCGCTTCATGCCGTCCATGGCGGCATGGCCGATGCGTTTGCCGACCTCGGTGGAGCCCGTGAACGCGATCTTGTCGATGCCGGGATGCGCGGCCAGCGCGGCGCCCGCGGTCTCGCCGCGCCCCGTCACCACGTTCACCACGCCGGGCGGAAAGCCCGCCTCCAGCGCCAGCTCGGCCAGGCGCAGCGCGGTCAGAGGCGTCTCCTCGGCGGGCTTGAGCACGACGGTGCAGCCCGCCGCCAGGGCCGGCGCGATCTTCCAGATCGCCATGAGCAGCGGGAAATTCCAGGGAATGATGGCCGCCACCACGCCCACGGGCTGGGGCAGCGTGTGGCCGCTGTATTTCACGCCCGGCGGGAAAGCGATGGACAGGCCCAGCGTCTCGCCCGTCAGCTTGGTCGCCCAGCCGGCCATGTAGCGCAGCCACTGCGCGCCCGCGCCCACTTCCAGCGCCCGGGCCACTGACAGCAGCTTGCCGTTGTTCAGCGTCTCCAGCCGCGCCAGCGCTTCGCCGTGGCGTTCGACCAGGTCCGCGAGCCTGAGCAACAGCCGCTCCCGGTCCGCGGGCAGCAGGTCCCGCCACGCCGGCGCATCGCAGGCGC
>NZ_LHSJ01000278.1:0-5246 GCF_001270295.1 Achromobacter sp. DMS1
GGATCGGTTCATAGATTTATCTGATGAATCTATAAAATATACCATTTCAGTATGAAGCGCGGCTGCGTACCATGGCGCCGGTCACCGCCGCGGCGCGCCTTGCCGCGCATACGCACCCGACGCTTATCATGCTCAAACGACTGCTTGCTTCCGCCGCCGCCCTGGCGGCCGCGTTCTGTATCGCCGCGCCCGCCGCCGCCCAGTGGCCGCAGGCGCGTCCCCTGACCCTGATTGTGCCGGTGAGTCCCGGCGGCAACGTGGACACGACGGCGCGCCTGAGAGCAACAAAAGTCTCCGCAGCGCATCGGGCAGGCGGTCATCGTGGACAACCTCGCCGGGGCCGGCGGCGTGCTGGGGCGTGGCGCGGGCGGCGCACGCGCCGGCAGACGGCTATACCCTGGTCATGGGTTTCGACGGCCCCATCAGCGTGGCCGGGCTGGTCAATCCGGCCGTGAAGTACGACGCCGAGAAAGACCTGGCGCCGGTGGCGCAGATAACCACCGCGCCGGTGGTGCTGCTGGCGCGTCCCGGGCTGCCGCCGGCGACGTGGCCGGCCTGATCGGGCTGGCGCGGTCGCAGCCCGGCTCGCTGACCTACGCGACCTCGGGCGTGGGCACCGTGCTGCATCTGGCGATGGAAGTCATGCAGGACCAGGCGGGCGTGAAGCTGGTCCACGTCCCGTACCGCGGCGGCGCGCAGATCACCAACGACGTGCTGGGCGGACAGGTGGACCTGGGGCTGCTGGTGACCACCAGCGCCACGCCGCTGGTCCGCCAGGGCAAGCTGCGCGCGCTGGGCGTGACCATCGGCCGCGCGCGTGCCTTCGCTGCCGGACGTGCCGGCCTTCGGCGAGACGCCGGAACTCAAGGGCTTCGAGCTCAACACCTGGACGCGTCTTCGTGCCGGCGGGCACGCCGCCCGGGGTGGTGCAGACGCTCCCGACCTGATCGCCGGCAGTATGCGCGCAGGCCGGCAACTACCTGGGCTTTCTGAGCAGCTTCGATTACCTGGCCCGGGTGTGCGAGTCCATGCGCGAGCGCCATCCCGAGGTGCCCGTGTGGGCGCAGACGCCGGGCATGGGCGAGGCCGAGCGCGCCGAGTTCCTGGCCCGTTTTACCGAGACGGGGCGCGGGGTGGGGTTTGCCGTGCTGGGCGGGGCGTTTTCCGAAGGCGTGGATCTGCCGGGCGAGCGGCTCATCGGCGCTTTCATCGCCACGCTGGGGCTGCCGCAAGTGAATGCGGTCAACGAGAACATGCGCCGCGCGCTGGACGCGCGCTACGGAGCCGACCAGGGCTACGACTACACCTATCTCTTTCCGGGTCTGCGGAAAGTGGTGCAGGCGGCCGGCCGCGTCATCCGCACGGTGGAAGACCGCGGCAGCGTGCTGCTCATCGACGACCGCTACCGGCGCGCCCGGGTCAGGCGTCTGCTGCCGTCGTGGTGGCGCGTGGAGACCAGTCCGGCTCCTGCGGGCAACGCCCGGGATCGCGGCTGAGGGCAGCCGTGCGCCGCGCAAATGCGGCCGGGTTTGCGGTAATGTCGGGGACGGCGGCCTGTCGGCCGCCATGCAGCAAACCATGCAAAGAACATTGCCGCGCCTGCCGGGCGCGCAACCAGGAGACACAAGCCATGCCCCAAGCCCAGCAACCTCCGGCCGCGCTGAACGACATCGTGGCCATGCCGGCGCACGCGCTGTCGGACGCCATCCGCCAGCGCCGGATATCATGCCGCGAGGTGATGCGGGCCTATCTGGACCATATCGACCGGGTCAACCCCAAGGTGAACGCCATCGTGGCCCGCCGCGACGAGGCCGAGCTGCTGCGCGAGCGCCTGACGAACGCGACGCGCAGCTCGCGGCCGGCCAGTGGCTGGGCTGGCTGCACGGCATGCCGCAGGCGCCCAAGGATCTGACGGCGGTGCGGGGCATGGTGACCTCCATGGGATCGCTCGTGTTCAAGGACCAGGTGCCGGCGCGCGACTCCATCATCGTGGAGCGCATGCGCCGCGCCGGGGCGATTTTCATCGGGCGCACCAACGTGCCGGAGTTCGGCCTGGGTTCGCACACCTACAACCGCGTGTACGGCACCACCCGCAATCCCTACGACCTGTCGCGCTCGGCCGGGGGCAGCAGCGGCGGGGCGGCCGCCGCGCTCGCCGCCCGCCACTGCTGCCCGTGGCGGACGGCAGCGACTTCGGCGGCTCGCTGCGCAACCCCGCGGGGTTTTGCAATGTGTATGGTTTCCGCCCCTCGGCCGGCCGGGTGCCCTCGGGGCCGGGCGGCGAGGTGTTCCTGAAGCAGCTTTCCTACGAGGGCCCCATGGGGCGGACCCCGCGCCGACGTGGCGCTGCTGCTGTCCGTGCTGGCGGGGCACGATCCCGCGCGCGCCCTTGTCGCTGTCGGAAGACCCGTCCGTGTTCCGCGAGCCGCTGGACGCCGATATGCGGGGCAGGCGCGTCGGCTGGCTGGGCGACTGGAACGGCTATCTGCCGATGGAGGACGGCATTCTGGATCTGTGCCGCGACGCGCTGGCCGGCCTGCAGGCCGCCGGCTGCGAGGTGGCGCCGCTGACCGTGCCCTTCGAGGGCGAACGCCTCTGGCGCATCTGGCTCGCGCACCGGCATCTGATGGTGGGCGGCCAGTACCGCGCGCTGTGCGACGACCCGGCCAGGCGCGAACGGGTCAAGCCCGCGCTGATCTGGGAAGTGGAGGGGCTGTCGGGCATGACGGCGCTGGACGTCTACCGCGCCGCGGAAGAGCGCAGCGCCTGGTACGAAGCCGTACTGGCGATGTTCCGCGAAGTGGACTACCTGGCCGTGCCCACGGCGCAGGTGTTTCCCTTCGACGCCGATCTGGACTGGCCCAGGGAAATCGCGGGCCGGCCCATGGATACTTACCACCGCTGGATGGAGGTGGTCACGCCCTGGACCCTGGCCGGATGTCCGGTGATCAGCGTGCCGGCCGGTTTCAACCCGGCCGGGCTGCCCATGGGCATGCAACTCATCGGGCCGCCGCGCGGCGACCTGGCCGTGCTGCGGCTGGCGCATGCCTA
Organism: Achromobacter sp. DMS1; assembly: GCF_001270295.1. Lineage (NCBI taxonomy): Bacteria > Pseudomonadati > Pseudomonadota > Betaproteobacteria > Burkholderiales > Alcaligenaceae > Achromobacter > Achromobacter sp. DMS1. The sequence goes on from NZ_LHSJ01000278.1 coordinate 3,052, forward strand.
CGAACGCCAGCGCGACTGGGTGGCGCGGCGTCCGCCGCAGGCGCTCTGGCTGGCGTAGCGCGCCGGCGCCCGCCGCCTACCAGTGCAGCTTGGTGGAGGATTTCACTTCGTGCATGGACAGGGTGGACAGCAATTCTTTCACGCCGGGCAGGGGGCGCAGCCGGTTGCGCACGAATTCCGCGTAGGCATCGAAATCGCGCGCCACGACGTGCAGCAGATAATCGTGCTCGCCCGTGGTGTTGTGGCAGGCCAGCACTTCGGGCAGGGCCTGCACGCCGGCCTCGAACGCGGCGCAGATTTTTTCGGAATGGCTTTCGAGGGAAATGCTGACGAACGCGACCACTCCCATGCCCAGCGCGCGCCGGTCCAGAATGGCCTGGTAGCCCCGGATGATGCCGGACCCTTCAAGGCGCTTGAGCCGCTTCCAGCAGGGCGACGCCGACAGCGATACGCGTTCGGCGAGTTCCGCATTACTGAGCCGCCCATCATCTTGAAGGATTTTCATGATTTTCCAATCGATCGCGTCAAGTTGATGTAACCGGGCAGTATCTTTCATGCTTTTTTTCTGCGGGGAAATAATGTTTCCTATTATCTCCGCACCGCAGTTGATTTGGAAAGGTATTTGCGCGGCAGCCACGGCACACTTGCAGGGGTTCGCAACACTGTGTCTGGCGTTGCGGCGCTATTGTTTTCAAACAGCGCCCCGCGTGCGCCGGGACGGTCGCGCCAATATTACCGGAGGCAATGCCATGAGTTATTCGAGTTATCACAAGAAAGACATTTTCGGCCGTCCGCTGCACGCGGAAACGCAAATGATGTCTTATGGGTTCGACCCTTTTCTGTCCGAGGGCGCGATCAAGCCGCCGGTTTTCCTGACGTCGACGTTCGCATTCCGTTCCGCCGAAGACGGGGCGGAATTCTTCGATCTGGTTTCCGGACGGAAACCCCTGCCGCAGGACGAGGCGGCCGGGCTGGTCTATAGCCGCTTCAATCATCCGAACCTGGAAATCGTGGAAGACCGGCTGGCGCTGCTGGACGGCTCGGAAGCGGCCGCGGTAACGTCCAGCGGCATGTCGGCCATCAGTTCGGTGCTGCTGGCTTTCCTGAAGCCGGGCGATCAGCTGGTGCAGTCGTGCCGCTGTACGGCGGCACCGAGACACTGATTTCCAAGATATTTCCGCAGTGGGGCGTGGGCTCGCACGCCATTGGCGACGGCCTGTCGGCGCAGTCCATGCGCGAGGCGCTGGAGGCCGCGGCTGCGCAGGGGCCGGTCAAGCTTTTCTATGTGGAAACGCCGGCCAATCCCACCAACGCGCTCGTCGATTTCGCGGCCATGCGGGCCGAGCTGGACGCATTCGAGTCGCGGCACGGCTACCGTCCCACCGCGGTGTGCGACAACACGCTGCTGGGGCCGATTTTCCAGAAGCCCGCCGCGCATGGCGCCGACCTCTGCGTGTATTCGCTCACCAAGTACGTCGGCGGCCATAGCGACCTGGTGGCCGGGGCGGTCACGGGCAGCGCTGCGCGGGTCAGGCAGGTGAAGGCGATACGCAGCGCTTTCGGTTCGCAGCTGGATCCGCATTCCTGCTGGATGATCACGCGCTCCATGGAAACCGTGGTGCTGCGCATGAAGCAGGCGGCGCGCACCGCCAGCAAGGTGGCGCAATGGCTGGCGGGCAACCCGCACGAGCCCGTGCGCCTCTACCATCCGGAGCACGCGTCCGACGCCGCCTATCGCGAGGTGTACAAGCGCCAGTGCGCCGGGCCGGGCTCCACCTTCGCCTTCGAGCTGGAAGGGGGCAGGGCGCGGGCGTTCCGCTTCATCAATGCGCTGCGGCTGTTCAAGTCCGCGGTGAGCCTGGGCGGCACCGAATCGCTGATCTGTCATCCCGCGTCCACCACGCATTCGGGCGTGCCGGCCGCCGAACGCGAGGCGGCCGGCGTGTCCGAAGGGCTGGTGCGCGTGTCCATCGGGCTGGAGCACGAGGAAGACCTGATCGCGGACATGGAGCACGCGCTGGCGGCCCGGTTAGCAGGGCGCAGCCCATCCGGCGCGGGCCGCGAGCGCCGGGCCGCCGCTCAGGCGCGGCGGCCGTTCAGCATTACCAGCGCGCCCGCCGCCAGCAGCAGGAGGGCGGCCGCGGCCATGACGGCCGCGAAACCCGTATCGAACGCCGCGCGGGCCGTGGCGGCCA
>NZ_LHSJ01000279.1:0-5244 GCF_001270295.1 Achromobacter sp. DMS1
GGCGCCGGGGCCCCGGCCTGCAGCTTGAATCCGCGCACCAGCGCCGCCAGATGCGCGGCCTGTTCCTGCAGGGTCTGGGCCGCGGCGGCGGCCTCTTCCACCAGGGCCGCGTTCTGCTGTGTGGCGTTGTCCATCAGGCTCACGGCATTGCCCACTTCGGAGATGCCGGTGCGTTGCTCCTGGCTGGCGAGGTCGATCTCGCGCACGATGCCGGCAACCCGCTGCACGCTGCCCACGACCTGGTCCATGGTCGAGCCGGCCTGGCGCACCAGGGCATTGCCGCTGCGGATCTGTTCCACCGACGATTCGATGAGCGCCTTGATTTCGCGCGCGGCGGTGGCGCTGCGCTGGGCCAGCGTGCGCACTTCTCCGGCCACCACCGCGAAGCCGCGTCCCTGCTCGCCCGCGCGCGCGGCTTCGACGGCCGCGTTGAGCGCGAGGATATTGGTCTGGAAGGCGATGCCGTCGATGACGCCGATGATGTCGAAGATCTTGCGCGCCGAGGTGTCGATGTCTTCCATGGTGTGCACCACGCGCTGCATGACGCTGCCGCCTTCGCCCGCCACCCGCGAGGCGTCGGAAGCCAGCTGGGCCGCCTGGCTGGCGTTGTCGGCGCTGTGCTGCACCGTGGAGGTGATTTCCTCCATGGCGGCGGCGGTCTGTTCCAGCGAACTGGCCTGCTGCGCGGTGCGGTCGGAGAGATCGTGGTTGCCGCTGGCGATTTCCAGGCTGGCCTGGCGCACGGATTCGGAGGCGTGGCGGATCTCGAGCAGGATGGTGGCGATCTTGTCGGCGAAGCGGTTGAAGGCCCGGCCGATCTGGGCCAGTTCGTCCTGGCCCGCCTCGGGCAGGCGGCGGGTCAGGTCGCCGTCGCCGCTGGCGATGTCTTCCAGCGCGTGCTGCACCTGCGGCAGTCCGCGCAGCTGCCGGCGCACGGCCGCGGCGAGCAGCGCGATGGCGGCAAGCAGCGCGGCCACGGTAATGGACGCCGCGATCAGCATCATCTCGGTAATGGGCGCGACGGCCTCGGCGCGGTCGATGGCGATGACCAGCGTCCACGGCGTGCCCGCCACCGGGCGGGCGTAGAGAAACCGGGCGGCGCCGCCGATCTCGTGCTCAAGCGAGCCCTCGGTCTGCGCCAGCCCGCGCAGCATGTCGAGGCTGAGGCCGGGGTCGATCTCCGTAACGGGCTTGAGCGCCAGCTTGGCGTCGGGATGCGCGAGAATCTGTCCCTTTTCGTCGAGCAGGAAGGCGAAGCTCTTGGGCGTGGCCTGGATGCCGGCCACCATCTTGGCCATGCTGTCCAGGAACATGTCCGTGCCGAACGCGGCCACGACGCGGCCGTTGCGGCGCGCCGCCTCGACGAAGCTCACGCAGAGCCTGCCGGTGGAGGCGTCGGTGTAGATGGGCGTGATGGCCGGGCCGCTGGCCTGCACCGCCTGCCGGTACCAGGGGCGCGCGGTGCCGTCGTAGCCTTCGGGCATGGCATGGTTGAACACGATGCGCTTGTCGGCGTAGACGATGTAGGCGTCGTCGAAGCCGCCGGCCTGCTTGGCGGCCGCGGCCATGAGATGGGCCTGTTCGTCGGGCTGGTCGACGGCCAGGTTCAGCGAGGAGGTGATGCGCTGCTTGTCGCGCACCCAGGCGGCCAGTTCGCTGGCGTGGTTCTGGGCGATCTGGCCGATGCCGTGGTCGAGCTGGGCATAGGTGTTGCGGCGCGCGACCCACAGCGTGGCGAGCGACAGGGACAGCATGGAAAGAATGGTGATCGCCACGCAGATGACGACGAGGCGGTTGCGGATGGATTTGAGCATGGGCGCTCCCTTCGGGGTCGTGACAGGCGCGCCAGACGGCGCGACCGCCAGCGTAGTGGGCCGGCGCGGCTTGCAGCGGGCCGATCAGCGCGGCTGGCGGCCCCGATTTCGCCCGTTTGGCGGCCGCAAGGGAGCAAGGAAAACGGGGCCGGTTCGGATCAGAGCCTGACGCGTTCCCGCAGCGCCCGTTTGATGAAAGCGATGTCGATGTCCTGCCCCGGATGGCGCAGGCAGAAGTCATAAAGCACCGCCACGTAGGCGTTGCCCAGCAGCTTGGTGATGGCGGCCGCCGTGGTGGCGGCGATGGTGCCGCCCACCGCGCTGCCCGCGCCGGGAATCAGCTTGAGCAGGCCCGACACCACCGAGCGGCCCGCCAGCGTGGCGGCCGAACTGCCCAGGGTGGAGGTCACCAGCGTGGTGAGGGCGGCGGTGCTGATCTCCATGCCGAAGGTGATGCCGATCTTGGCGATCATGCCGACCTGGATGGGCACCAGCGCGAAAGCGTCCGAAAAAGGAATGGGCGCGGCGGCGGCCGAGGCGGCCAGGCCCGCGGCGACGTTCACTTCGATCTCAGCCCGCTTTTTTTTTACTTCCAGGGCCTGCTTGTTGCGGGTGGAGAGCGCATTGGCGTAGGCGCGCTGCTGGGCTTCCGGGATGTACTGCGCCGTGACTTCGATGAGCCGGTCCAGGCCCATGGGCGGAAGCTCGGCCTGCAGCTCGTCTATCCATTCGGGCAGCGCGCGCACCGCCACCACGTCCTTGGCGCGCGGCAGCAGGGCGCGCGCGGTGTCGGCGAAGGGCGTATTGCGGCGCGCCTTGGTGAGAATGGCGATGACCGGGATGCCGGCATCGGCCAGCATGCCGCACAGCTCGATCTCGGCGTCTTCGACGCGGTGTACGCTGTCCTGGACGCAGAGCCAGGCCACGTGCAGGTGGCGGTCCTGGTCGGCGCTGGCGGCCCGCTCGCGGATGAGCGCCGCCAGTTCGGCGCGGGAGCGCCCGTAGTCGCCGACCTCCAGGCCGCGCGTGTCGATGATGGTCAGCGGATGGCCGGGCCGGGTGTATTCCTGCGTGGTCTGGGTGACCGGCTTGCCGGCGCCGGTGCGGGCAAGTTCGCCGCGGAACACCGCGTTGATGAGCGTGCTCTTGCCCACGCCGGTCTTGCCCGCCACCAGGATGTTCACGCGGCCGGCGCCTTGCGTGGCGGTGCGGATGGCATCGGCCACGGCGTCCTGCAGCGGGCCGGTAGTGTTGGGGGCGGCGGTCATGAGGGCGGCGAAGATTAGGAATGTTCCGATTCTAGCCGTGTTCACACGGCGTCCGGCGGGGTCGCGGCTGCGCGCAGGTCTTCCAGGAACGCCGCGGTGATGTCGTCCAGCAGGGCGCGGCGGCGCGCCACGAGGCTGATCTCCACGTCGTAGCGGAAGCGCCCGGGATCCAGCGCGTGCAGCAGCCCCGATTCGACATAGGGCGCCGCGTAGTGTTCCGGCAGATAGCCCAGGTGCGCGCCGGAAAGAATCAGGATGGCGGCGGCTTCCATGTTGTCCGCCTCCGACGTGACACGCAGCGGCCGCGCCGCGTGCGGCGCCTCGGGCAGGGGATAGGTGCGCCAGGTCCAGTCGGCGGCCGCGGCCTCCTCGGCGGTGACCCGCCCGGCCCGCGCCGCCAGCGGGTGCGCGGCGCCGCAATAGGCGACCTGCCGCTCCGTGAACAGCGGCGTGTAGTCGAGGGTGGGCACGCGGTGCAGGAAATAGCCCAGCGCCACCTGGATGTCGTTCCTGAGCAGCATTTCTTCCAGCTCGCGCGGACCGCGCAGCACCACGGACAGGCGCACCGCTTCGTCGCGCCGCCGGAAGCGCTGGATGGCGCGCGCGATGCGCGCGTTCTGCGCCAGGGTGGCGTTGCCGATGAGGCCGAGCTTCAGCCTGCCCACCAGCTGGCGGTGCATGTTGCGGGCCTCGGCCCCGAAATCGTCCAGGGCGGCCAGGGTGCGCCGCGCCAGGGCCGCGAAGCGCTGGCCGCGCGCGTTGAGCCGGAAGCCGCCGCGTCCGCGTTCGCACAGGCGGTAGCCGAGCCGGGTTTCCAGCGTGGCGAGCTGGCTGCTGATGGTGGACTGCCCCACGCCCAGCAGCTCTTGCGCAGCCGAGATGCCGCCGGCGTCGACGATGGCCAGGAAAACGCGGATCAGGCGCAGGTCCAGGTCGGAAACGGTGGAGAGCATAGGGTTATCACTCAATAAACATTGGTCTGAATCAATGTTTGTCGCATGGATTCGATATGGAACGCGGACACCGCGCTTTCTATTATTCACCGGCCCGCGCCGTTCGATTCTGGTCGGCGCGGGCGATTCGTAATCGTCCACATCCGGGCCCCCGGGACGGCGCTGCGCCAGATTCACTTTCATGCGCTTCACCGTATCGGCCACGGAAGGTGGCGCGGACCTCGCCGCCGGCGCGGCCCGCATCGACCAGAAGGGGAAGAGACATGATTCTGGATACCGGCGTGGTCGCGGCGTACTTCGCGGCAATGCTGCTGCTCGGGTGGTACGGCATGCGGCGCGCCCGCACGCAGGAAGACTTTCTGGTGGCGGGGCGCAACCTGGGGCCGGCCTTCTACATGGGCACCATGGCGGCCACGGTGCTGGGCGGCGCGAGCACCGTGGGCACGGTCAGGCTGGGCTATGTGTACGGCATCTCGGGTTTCTGGCTGTGCGCGGCGCTGGGCGCGGGCATCATCGTGCTCAACCTGCTGCTGGCCAAGCCGCTGATGCGGCTGCGCATCTACACGGTGACGCAGGTGCTGGAGCAGCGCTACAACGCGAACGCCAAGCGGGTGAGCGCCCTGGTCATGATGGCGTATGCGCTGATGCTGGCGGCCACCTCCGTCATCGCCATCGGCACCGTCATGCAGGTGATGTTCGACCTGCCGTTCTGGCTGGCGGTGCTGGCCGGAGGCGGCGTGGTGGTGGTGTATTCGGCCGTGGGCGGCATGTGGTCGCTGACGCTGACGGACATCGTGCAGTTTCTCATCAAGACCGTGGGCCTCATGTTCGTGCTGCTGCCCATCTGCCTGCACCGCGCGGGCGGCTGGGACGCGCTGGTGGCGCGCCTGCCCGCTTCCAGCTTCGAGCTGACCCATATCGGTATGGGCACGATCGTCACCTACTTCATGGTGTATTTCCTGGGCATCCTGATCGGCCAGGAGATATGGCAGCGCGTGTTCACCGCCCGCAGCGCGCGCGTGGCGCAGGCGGCCGGCACGGCGGCGGGGGTGTACTGCATCGTTTACGGACTGGTGGGCGCGGCCATCGGCATGTCGGCCCGCGTGCTGCTGCCCGAGCTCGACAACCCCAACAATGCGTTCGCCGCCATGGTGCGCGCGGGCCTGCCTGAGGGCCTGCGCGGCCTGGTCATGGCCGCCGCGCTGGCGG
>NZ_LHSJ01000028.1:0-25332 GCF_001270295.1 Achromobacter sp. DMS1
GTGCCGGTGTCCATTGCCCAGAAAAAGGGCGACCCCCATCGTCGTGTCCAAGGACGAGCATCCGCGCGAAACCAGCCTCGAAGCGCTGCCAGGCTGAAGGGCGTGGTGCGCGAAGGCGGCACGGTTACGGCCGGCAACGCCTCGGGCGTGAACGACGGCGCGGCCGCGCTGCTGCTGGCGGCGAGAAGGCCGCCGCCAGCCACGGCCTCACGCCTGCGCGCCCGCGTGGTCGGCATGGCCACGGCCGGCGTCGCGCCGCGCATCATGGGCATCGGTCCGGCGCCCGCCACGCGCAAGGTGCTGGCCCAGACCGGCCTGACGCTGGACCAGATGGACGTCATCGAACTGAACGAGGCCTTCGCGGCCCAGGGCCTGGCGGTGCTGCGCCAGCTCGGCATCGCCGACGACGATCCCCGCGTCAACCCCAACGGCGGCGCGATCGCGCTGGGCCACCCTCTGGGCGCGAGCGGCGCCCGCCTGGCCACCACGGCCATCAACCAGCTTCACCGCAGCGGCGGCCGCTATGCGCTGTGCACCATGTGCATCGGGGTGGGGCAGGGTATCGCGCTGGTCCTCGAGCGGGTCTGAGCGCCTTGGGATGTTTCCGGGCGTTCATGGCGCGCCCGGCCTGTCAGACGCGCCATGAACGTCAAGAAAAAGAGCCCGTCAGGGCTCTTTTTCTTGGGCGGCGGCCGCTCTCCGGTGAAAAAGGCCCTGTTCAGGGCAGGCCGTCGATTTTCCGGCCCGCCGACACGCCATGCTCGGCGAACCAGCCCTGAGCCATTTCGAGCGCGTAGCGCACGGGTTTCTTGGCGCAGTGGCCGTCGTCGGTCTGGGGCGCCATGTCGTCGATGTTGACGATGGTGCCGTCATCGGCGATGAAGGCGATGGACAGCGGCACCAGCGTGTTGCGCATCCAGAAGCACTGCACGTCGGGGTTCTCGAAGACGAACAGCATGCCTTCGTTGCCCGGCAGTTCGCGTCGGAACATCAGCCCCGCGCGCCGGGTGGATTCCGTGTCGGCCACTTCTGCGTGGATAATATGGATTCCTGCCGAGAGCTGGACCACGGGCAGGCGCGGCTGCGGGCCATCGGCCGGTTGCGCGTGGGCAGGCGCGGCGATGGCCAGCGCAAGGGCGGCCAGCGCCGCCTTTGCCGCTCTCGGGACCGCCATGGCGGATTGCATGCGGCGGATCGGAAACAGGACGGCGTTTTTCAGCATGAGGCGATGCGGTAGTAAAAATGAGGAACTGCGTAGCAGCGAGGGCATGCGGGCGCGGGCGCGCCGGCATGTCTGGAGCCGTGCGTTGCGCGGCGGCATCCGCGATGACATCCACGGTTGCGTCCGCGCAAAAACAACGGGGCGGGGCTCGAAAGCCGCCCCGGATTATGGCGCAACAAGCCTGCCGCGCCATAGGGCGCTCAGGCCGCAGTGATATTCAGCGCCTGTTTGCCTTTGGGCCCCTGGATGATTTCGAAGGCGACTTTCTGGCCTTCCTTCAGGGTTTTGAAACCATTCATCTGGATGGACGAAAAGTGGGCGAAGAGATCTTCACCGCCGTCGTCGGGCGTGATGAAGCCGAACCCCTTTGCATCGTTGAACCATTTGACGGTGCCCGTCGATTTGGGATTGTCCCCTTGGACGGCGGTTGCGGTCGTATCAGACATGCGGACTGCCTCACTGAATCGTATGTTTGACAGAAGGGCATTGCGGTCTAGACCCCTGTCCCCCCTCCGGTTTTCTGGCAGATTTTTCCTGTAGAAAACCCCCCAGAATGCGTGGATAATGCGCCGCTTTTCTTTGTCGCGTCAAGTATGGAAACTACGCATTTCTACGTGTAATTCTTGGTAAGTTGCCAGCAGATCGTTCCCCGTTTAAATAGAATACGCGCGCTATGAGTTCTACCTTGGATACCCAGCACGATTTGGCCGTCGAAAAGGCGCCGGCGAAAGTTGCGCCGCCGCCGATGTACCAGGTCGTGCTGTTGAACGATGATTACACGCCGATGGAATTCGTGGTGAAAGTCCTGCAGAAGTTCTTCAACAAGAATCACGAAGAAGCCACGCGCATCATGCTGCAGGTGCATCACGAAGGACGCGGGGTGTGCGGGGTTTATCCGCGCGACGTCGCGGCCACGCGCATCGCCCAAGTGGGGCAATATGCCCGCGCGCGCCAGCATCCGCTGCAGTGCGTGATGGAACCCGTGTAAGAGAAAACCAGAAACAAGCGCCGCCCCCGGGCGGCGTTGTCATTGTCGTACCGCGCCATGGCGGCGCCGGTGCAGTTCGGGCCTCGGCATGGCCGGACGCCAGCGGGTCGGCAGCTCCGCCGCAAAGGAGCGTCGTATCGAAGTAAGCGGGGAGAGTCGCCGTGAGTGGAAAGTTCAGCAAGACCTGGCTGGCGATTGCCGGCGCCATCGTGGTGGCGGGCGCCGTGGGCGTGGGCTGGTGGATGGGCAACCCGGGCCAGCCCGGCGCGGGCGCGAACCGCGCGTCGGCGGCCCCGGGCGCGGCGGCGACCGCGCCGGCCCAGCCCGCGCAGCCTCCGCTGCCCGCCAGCGCCGTCGTGGGCGAGGCCGACCCCTTCGCGGCGCTCAATTGCCAGCCGCGCCAATATAACGACGCGCTGGCGCTGGCGGTGACGTTCACCCAGCCGGTGGACGCCAAGGCCGACCTGGACAGCTTTCTGCAGGTGACCGACACCGGCGCGGCCAGGCGCGACGAGGATGGCGCCCGAGAGCGCCGCAGCGCCCGGCGACCAGCCCGCCTCGGTGCGGCCGGGCGACGCCGCGCCCAAGGGCAAGATCCTGAAGGGCAAGTTGGGTGGTGGGCGACAACCCCCCGCATGGTGTATTTCCCCTATGTGCAGCCGCAGCGCGCCTACGCCATTTCCATCCGCGCCGGTCTGCCGGGCGCGGGCGGCAAGGCCAGCCTGGCCTCGGCCTCGAACTGCCAGGTCAGTACGCAGGCGATGCCGCCTTCGTTCTACTTCGCCAGCCGCGGCGTGGTGCTGCCGGCGGGCCAGAACGGCGGGCTGCCGGTGGCCACCGTCAACGTGCCCGAGGTGGACGTGCAGTTTCTGCGCGTCGCGCCCGAGCGCGTGCCCGAACTGTTCGACACAGTGCTGGGCGTGGGCCGCGGCGGCGCGGCGGCGGACGACGAAGACGAGGGAGAAGAGGAAGACGGCTGGCGCTACGCGGACAACCGCAGCCTGAAAGGTTCGGTCAGCAACTGGGACCTGGACCGGCTCAACACGCTGACCACCAGCGTCTACCAGGGCCGCTTCCTCACCGACGACAAGCCCAATCGCCGCCACGTGACGTTCCTGCCGGTGGAAGGCATCAAGGAGCTGCAGGAGCCCGGCATCTATATCGCAGTCATGAGCCAGCCCGGCCGGTTCCGCTACGAGTACCAGGTCACCTATTTCTACGTCAGCGACATCGGGCTGCATGCGCGCCGCTACGCCGACCGCATCGAAGCGTATTCGGTGTCGCTCAAGAGCGGCCAGGCCATTTCCGGCGCGCAGTTCGAGCTGGTGGACGGCGCCGGCAAGGCGCTGGCCAAGGCGGCGTCCGGCAAGGACGGCCACGTGCGCTTCGAGGGCAGCTTCGCCAATGCGCGCGTCATCCGCGCCTCGCGCGGCAAGGAAATGACGGTGCTCGCGCTGGGCGAACCGGCGCTGGACTTGTCCGAGTTCGACATCGGCGGCCACGTCTCGCGTCCCAACAGCCTCTTCGTGTACGCGGGCCGCAACCTGTACCGCCCGGGCGAAACCTTCCAGGTGTCGGTGCTGCCGCGCGACCTCGACGGCCGCCCGCTCGCGCCTTCGCCGCTCACCGCCACCCTCAAGCGTCCCGACGGCCGCGTGGTGCAGACTTCGCTCTGGCATCCGGCCCAAGACCTGCCGGGCTATGTGGAGCACGCCATCGAGCTGCCGCCGGACGCCCAGACCGGCTCCTGGCTGCTGGAGCTGCGGGTCGACCCGTCCGCCAGGAACGCCGACGCGTCCTGGAAGTTCCAGGTCGAGGAGTTCCTGCCCGAGCGCATGAAGCTGCTGCTCACTTCGACGCAGCCGGTGCTGGCGCCCGACGAGCCGCTCACTGTGGATGTGCGGGGCGACTACCTGTACGGCGCGCCCGCGGCGGGCAACCGCCTGCTGTCGAGCTTCCAGGTCAAGCGCGCGCGCCACCGCCAGCGCAGCCACGCCCGCATCTCGAGCACCGAAAGCAGCAGGTAGGCGGCGATGGCGACCAGCGTCGTATCGGGGCTGACGCCGGTATGCAGCACCAGCGCTCCGGCGGCCAGGACGCCCACACCCAGGTACCAGAGAAAGCGGGCATAGATGAGTCGAGCCAAGAAAAAACTCCGGCGGGCATGAAGGGAAACGCGCCCTGCGCCGCGCGGCGCAGGGCCGGATTTTCAGCGATACTACCGCACTGCCCGGGCCGAAACGCGCCCCGGCTCATCGCGAACACAGCGGAGACATTCCCCATGATCCAGGAAATTGCCAGCATCCACGTGCGAGAAGGCCAGGAATCGTTGTTCGAGCAGGGCGTCGCCCAGGCCAGGCCGCTCTTTCTGCGGGCGCGCGGATGCCATGGCGTGGCCCTGTACCGCAGCATCGAACAGCCGCAGCGCTATACGCTGGTGGTCGATTGGGAAACGGTGGAGAACCATATGGTGGACTTCCGCGAGTCGGCCGACTTCCAGGAATGGCGCAAGCTCGTGGGCGGATTCTTCGTCGAGCCGCCGCAGGTCCACCACGAAAGCAAGGTGCTCTGAGCGCCCGGTTCAGTCTGGTGGTTCGTCGTGCCGGCGCGCGCTGCCGCGGAATTCCGCCGCCGGATACCGCAACGCGTTGCGCGCCATCTTGCCCGCCACCGCGCTGGGGATGTCCACCCCGAGCTGGTCCGCCAGCGCCACCAGGTACATCTGCACGTCGGCGATCTCGTCGGCGGCCTGCGCGAGCCGGGCGGGCGGCAGCGCGCGCGACTCCGCTTCGGTCAGCCACTGAAAGAGCGCCACCAGTTCGCCGGCCTCGCCGGCGACGCCATGGCCAGGTTCTTGGGGCTGTGAAACGGCTCCCATTCGCGCTCCCGCGCGAAGCGGCGCAGGGCGAGCTTGATTTTCTGCAGGTCGGACATGAAGCGCGGATCTCCAGGTGCGGGCGGGCTGAGGGATGGGCGGGCACGCCGGCAAAGTCCTCGCGCCGCCGCCCCTACTTGCCGTCCAGTTCGCGGTAGCGCCGGAAAATGCCCTCGCCGAACGGAAGCCGCCGGCCGCTGGAAAAATAGTCCTGCAGTTCCGGCAAGGCCGCAACGCGCCGATGCAGGGCCATGACGTTCGGGAAACGCGCGGCCACCGTGCCCATGCGCTTGGGAAAGGCATAGAGCAGCCCGTCCACGAGATGGTAGAGCGACAGGTCGGCGTAGGACCAGCGATCGCCGCCGGCCATCCATGCCTCGGGGCCGGAAAGCACTTGCTCGAAATAGCCCAGGAACTTGGGAATCCGCTCGCCGCGGAACACCTTGGCGCGGCGGATCGCCTCGTCCTTCTGCTCTTCGAAATAGGCGCTGGCGGAAATCGGATGGTGCGTGTCGTGCGCTTCCGCCACCATGTCGGCGATGGTGAGCTGCAGCTGGTTGACCCACAGTCGGCCTTCGAGCGAAGCCGGCGCCAGGCCGTGCCTTTCCCCCAGGTAAAGCAGGATGTTGGCGGTCTGCGCCAGCACCAGGCCGTCGGCCACCAGATAGGGCGGGGCGAAAGGCGGGTGCACGCGGCGGGCGCGCATGTCGGCCAGCAGCGCCTCCTCGCCGTCCGGGCTTTCTCGCACGCATTCCCGGTAAGGAATGCGCCCGCCTCCAGCGCCAGCCGGACGAATTCCCCCCGGCCCGGTATGCCGTCCCAATACCAAAGCTCGTAGCTCATGCCGCGCCTCCCTCGGGTCCGCAGGAACGCATCATGATAGGCCGGCGCGGACGGCCTGTCGGCAGCGCAAGCGTTACGGAATCCAAGAAATATGACAACGCGGCGGACGGCGCTTGCGGCAAACCGTCCCCCAGGCTTAGGATGGAGACGCGTTGCCTGCCAGCCGCGCGCGGCTCTCGTTCGCCGCGGTCCGATTTTCTCCAGAGAGACGGGGGTACATCGTGAAGAAGGTTGCAGAGATTCTCAGGGAAAAGGCCAACCAGTCGGTCGTGACGGTTTCGCCGGACTCATCGGTGTTCGACGCCATCAAGACCATGGCCGAGCGCGGCATCGGCGCAGTGGTGGTGGCCCAGGGAGACGAAGTCGTGGGCATGCTGACCGAGCGCGACTACGCCCGCAAGATCGTGCTGCAGGACCGCTCGTCGCGCACCACCCTCGTGCGCGAGATCATGAGCGACCCGGTGTACTACGTGCGTCCCGAAGACACGCGCGAACACTGCATGGCGCTGATGACGGAACGCCGCTTCCGCCATCTGCCCGTCATCCAGGACAACAAGCTGGTCGGCCTGGTTTCGATCGGCGACCTGGTGAGCGACGTCATGAAGGAGCAGAAATTCATCATCACCGAACTCGAGCGCTACATTTCGGGAGAGCGCTGAGCCGCTGCGCGGGCTCAGCCCGCGAGCGCGCGCGAAGGCCGGCACGATGAGCCCGCAGGCCGCCGCGACGAGCAGCACGAACACCATGCGCCTGACGGTGTGCATGGATCCGGCCGAGGCATAGCGGCGCGCGAACCACGTCACGGCCAGCACGATCGGAAACGCCTGCAGGCTGAGCCAGAACGACACCGCCGTGAACGCGCCCTGCCCGGTCACGAGCGTCAGCCTGAGCAAGGCATTGAGCGAGAAAAGAATGAGCAGGCTGTTGCGGATGGCCGCCAGCGGCAGCGGCTGGCGGTACAGGTGATAGACCATGGGCGGGCCGGCGCTCGAGAACAGGCCGCCCAGCACGCCGGATATGCCGCCGAAGAACAGGAAAGCCCCGCGTGAAGACACCCGCGCCAGGGGCCGGGTGCGCAACACGAGCAGGACCGCGCAGGCCAGGATGGTGACGCCCAGCAGCAACTGCAGCAGCACCGCCATTTCGCCGCTGATCCAGTTGAGCGCCGTCACGCCCAGCCCGACGCCGGCCAGGCTGGCGGCCAGGGCCGGCGCAAGCAGCGCCCAGTTCACCTCGGGCCGGCTGCGCAGCAGGGTGGCCGCGGCGTTCACCAGCGAAAGCACGCTCACCACGTTGGCCACGTCCGCCACGGACGCCAGGCGGAACACGCCCGACAGGCCGAGCAGCACGAGACCGAACGCGAAACCCGTCATGGTCTGGGCATAGGTGGCCAGCGCAACGCAGGCCATGAACAGCAAGTGTTGGGAAATACTCATGCGGCAGAGCCAGTGCTGCCCCGGCTCCGCCCCGTCGGCGCGCGCGGGCCTGGGGAAGACGTGGGTACGGCGTGCTGTCTTGGGAAAGCGTCTTCTGGGAAGCGCGGAATCATAGCACCGGCGTGGCACCGGCCCGTGCGGGCCGGATCCGGTGCAAATTTGTAACAAATAGACGCTTTCGCGCATGAGCGCGCCCGCCGGCGCCGGTATGCTGTCGGCCCTTGAGGCCGGTCCGGCCCCGCTTTACCCGCCACCATGAAAGCCCGGCACGCCACCATCAATACCGTTACCCTCACCTGCTCCAATTGCGGCAGCGGCCAGTTCACGCGGCTCGCGCCGCGCGAGTACCGCTGCGACCACTGCCATGCCGTCACGCTGGTCGAAGACAGCGTGGCCGAACGCCTCGAACAGATCCTGCGCGGCATGCGGCCGGCGCCCGCTGCCGTGCCGCGTTCGCGCGCTCCGGCCGCCGTGCTGGCCGCGGGCGTGGCGGTCGTGGCCGCCATTGCCGCCTGGCTGGCCGTGGACGGACTGCGCCCCGCCGTCGCGCCCCCGCGCGGACGGCCGCGCCGGCCATCGATCCGTCGCAAATCAGGTTGAGCGACGTCCAGGAACTGACGGTAGACGGGCGGCAGCGGCTGGTGATGCTGATGCGCAACGAAACGGGGCAGAAGATCAACGCGCCGCGCGTCAAAGCCGAGCTCTTCCAGGACGAGCTGACGCTGTCCCCGGCCTACGGCTCGCCGCTGGCCTCCGTGCTGCAGCCGGGCGAATACACGCCGGTGCTGGTGGACCTCCCGTCCACTCCGCACACGCGCTACGCGCTCAGCGTGACGCAGCCCTATCCGTCTGCCGGGCCGAGCCGCAAGATCGAGGCCGGCAAGGTGCAGCTCGTGCACGACCGGAGCTACCGGCTGGTGGGACTGCTGAAAAACGCCGATGCGCAGACCGCCAGCGGGCTGCGCGTGGTGGTCATGCTGTACGACCGCGAAGGCCGCATCATCGGCACCGGCGCGGGCTATGGCTCGGCGGGCAGCCTGGCTCCCGGCGCAACCACGATTTTCGACGTGCAGTGCGCGATGCTGGCCGATGCGCCCATCGCCTATTACGACTATATGGTGCAAAGTGACAGCTAGCCGCCCAGCCCTGCTCGCCGCGTCTCGCCGCGGCGTATTCCTGTTCGCGCCGGCTCCCGCCCCGGCCACGGCCGGGGAACCCGCGGCGGGAGCGCCCGCCGCAGGCCGCACCGTGCGCGTTCGCCCGCGCAGGTGCGGGAAATCGAGCACCTGCGCCTGACTGCGCAGGAACTGCTGGACGAGAATTTCCGCCTGTTCGACCCGGCCGCGCTCAGCATTTCGCCGCCGCGGCGGCTGATCGACGAAATCGGCCGGCCCCGTCTCTATCTGGAAATCGCCAACACCAGCAAGCAGGACATCGCGCTGGCGCCGCAGGCGGCCATCCGCGTCTACGCGGGCGCGCGCGAATTGCGGCTGCATTCCGCCTGGAAGCTGCCGGACCGCCTGTACCCAGGCGAACGGGTTCCCCTGGAACTCTCGGGCGAAGCCTTTGGGGATTTCACGGAATTCAAGGCAGACTGGCGGCCCGCCCGGCGCGAAGCCCTGCCGGGCTCCCGGCCGCGCCTGGAAGTCGTGCTCGACCGCACCGAGGCCAGGATCGGCACGGGCACGCTGAACTTCACGCAGCGCTTCCGTTACAAATACGTCATCGTCCAGGGCAGAATCCGCAACGACGATACCCGCCCGGTGGACCGCGCGACGCTGTGGGCGACGCTGTACGACGACCGCGGCCAGCTCACGGGCGCCGTCGCCAAGGAAATCCGGCTGCCGGGCCTGAAGCCCGGCGACAGCGCGCCCTTCGAGCTCAACGTCAATCAATACGGCGCCAATTTCACGCGCGTGGCCATCGTGTGCGATGCGCCCGCGCCCTGAACCGGGCGGACGGCCGGGCGCGCCGTTGGAGGTGCGCAACAACGCTGCCGCAAGTCTTATATAAGATATAAGACGTTTGCTCCCAGCCCCGTCTTGCTTCTACAATTCCTGCCACAACCTTTCTTCCAACCCGACTTTTGAGCAGGCCTCACATGCTGGAAACTTATCGCCAACACGTCGCCGAACGCGCGGCCCTGGGGATTCCTCCCCTGCCCCTTTCGGCCAAGCAAACCGCCGAACTGATCGAACTGCTGAAGAACCCGCCCGCCGGCGAGGAGCAGAACCTGGTCGAGCTGCTGACCCATCGCGTGCCGGCCGGCGTGGACGATGCCGCCAAGGTCAAGGCCTCCTACCTGGCCGCCGTGGCCCTGGGCAAGGAAGCGTGTCCGCTGATCAGCCGCGCCAAGGCGACGGAGCTGCTGGGCACCATGCTCGGCGGCTACAACATTGGCCCGCTGATCGAATTGCTGGACGACGCCGAAGTCGGCGCCATCGCCGCCGAGGCGCTCAAGAAAACCCTGCTGATGTTCGACGCCTTCCATGACGTGAAGGAAAAGGCCGACAAGGGCAATGCCAACGCCCGCGCCGTGCTGCAAAGCTGGGCCGACGCCGAATGGTTCACCAGCCGTCCCGAGCTGCCCGAGAGCCTCACCATCACCGTCTTCAAGGTGCCGGGCGAAACCAACACGGACGACCTGTCGCCCGCCCCGGACGCCACCACGCGCCCCGACATCCCCATGCACGCGCTGGCCATGCTGAAGAACAAGCGCGAAGGCGCGGCGTTCGAGCCGGAAGAAGACGGCAAGCGCGGCCCCGTGAAATTCATCGAATCGCTGAAGGAAAAGGGCCACCTGGTCGCCTACGTGGGCGACGTGGTGGGCACCGGCTCCTCGCGCAAGTCGGCCACCAACTCGGTGCTGTGGTTCACCGGCGAAGACATCCCCTTCGTGCCGAACAAACGCTTCGGCGGCGTGTGCCTGGGCGGCAAGATCGCCCCCATCTTCTATAACACCATGGAAGACGCGGGCGCCCTGCCCATCGAGCTGGACGTCTCCAAGATGGAAATGGGCGACGTGATCGAACTGCGCCCGTACGAAGGCAAGGCGCTGAAGAACGGCGACGTCATCGCCGAGTTCCAGGTGAAGTCCGACGTGCTGTTCGACGAAGTGCGCGCCGGCGGCCGCATTCCGCTCATCATCGGCCGCGGCCTGACGGCCAAGGCGCGCGAAGCGCTGGGCCTGCCGCCCTCCACCCTGTTCCGCCTGCCCAAGGATCCAGCCGACACCGGCCGCGGCTACACCCTGGCCCAGAAGATGGTCGGCCGCGCCTGCGGCCTGCCTGAAGGCAAGGGCGTGCGCCCGGGCACCTACTGCGAACCGAAGATGACCTCGGTGGGCAGCCAGGACACCACCGGCCCCATGACCCGCGACGAGCTGAAAGACCTGGCCTGCCTGGGCTTCTCGGCCGACCTGGTGATGCAGTCGTTCTGCCACACCGCCGCGTATCCCAAGCCCGTGGACGTCAAGACGCACCACACGCTGCCCGAGTTCATCAGCACCCGCGGCGGCATCTCGCTGCGCCCGGGCGACGGCGTGATCCACTCGTGGCTCAACCGCATGCTGCTGCCCGACACCGTGGGCACCGGCGGCGACTCGCACACCCGCTTCCCCATCGGCATCTCCTTCCCCGCCGGCTCGGGCCTGGTGGCCTTCGCCGCCGCCACCGGCGTGATGCCGCTGGACATGCCCGAATCGGTGCTGGTGCGCTTCAAGGGCAAGATGCAGCCCGGCGTCACGCTGCGCGACCTGGTCAACGCCATTCCGCTGTACGCCATCAAGCAGGGCCTGCTCACGGTGGCCAAGCAAGGCAAGAAGAACATCTTCTCCGGCCGCATCCTCGAAATCGAAGGCCTGCCCGACCTGAAGGTGGAACAGGCGTTCGAACTGTCCGACGCCTCGGCCGAACGCTCGGCCGCCGGCTGCACGGTGCGCCTGAACAAAGAGCCGATCATCGAGTACATCAACAGCAACATCGTGATGCTGAAGTGGATGATCGCCAACGGCTACCAGGACGAGCGCTCGCTGCGTCGCCGCATCCAGGCCATGGAAGCCTGGCTGGCCGATCCCAAGCTGCTGGAGCCGGACGCCGACGCCGAGTACGCCGCCGTGATCGAGATCGACCTGGCCGACGTACACGAGCCCATCGTGGCCTGCCCCAACGACCCCGACGACGTGAAGACGCTGTCGGAAGTCGCCGGCGCCAAGATCGACGAAGTGTTCATCGGCAGCTGCATGACCAACATCGGCCACTTCCGCGCCGCGTCGAAGCTGCTGGAAGGCAAGCGCGACATCCCGGTCAAGCTGTGGGTGGCGCCGCCCACCAAAATGGACGCCGCCCAGCTCACCGAGGAAGGCCACTACGGCGTGTTCGGCACGGCCGGCGCGCGCACCGAAATGCCGGGCTGCTCGCTGTGCATGGGCAACCAGGCCCAGGTGCGCGAGGGCGCGACCGTGATGTCGACCAGCACCCGCAACTTCCCTAACCGCCTGGGCAAGAACACCAACGTCTACCTGGGTTCGGCCGAACTGGCCGCCATCTGCTCGCGCCTGGGCCGCATCCCGACCAAGGACGAGTACATGGCCGACATGGGCGTCATCAACAAGAGCGGCGACCAGATCTACCAGTACCTGAACTTCGACAAGATCGCCGACTACAAGGACGTGGCCGACGTGGTCGAGATGTAAGACGCGAACCTGCCGCCGGCGAGATCCGGCGGCAAGCCCGCAGCAAGGCCCCGGCGCGCGAGCGCCGGGGCCTTCTTGTTTGCCCGCGCGGCGGCTACGGGAGAAAGGGCCGCGCCACCAGTTCCAGTCCGAGCAGCATGAGAAACAGCAGGAAGCAGCGGCGGAAAAGCGCCGGGCTGATGCGCGCCCGCAGCTGCTGGCCCAGCCGCATGCCGAGCAGCGCGGCGCCACCGCCAGCACGGACAGTCCGAGCTCGCCCGCGCGAACGCGCACGTGAACCATGAGGCCGGCCGCCAGCGCCGCCGTGGACACGGTAAAAGACAGGCCCAGCGCCTGGACCAGGTCGTCCTTGTCCAGCCGCAGCGACTGCAGATAGGGGACGGCCGGCATCACGAAGACGCCGGTGGCACCCGTGATGAGGCCGGTGAGCAGGCCGACAGCGGGAGACAGCCAGGGTTCGGCGCGTTCCGGCGCCGACAGCGCGGGCGAGGCCCACGCGCAGGCAGCGTAGCCGAGTGAGGGCCACGCCCAGCGCCAGGCCGGACCAGCGGGGACGACCCGGGCCAGCATGGCCGAGCCCGCCACCGTGCCCGCCACGATGCCCGCCATCATGGTCCAGAGACGCCGCGCCAGGGCCGCCACGGAAGGGCCGGCGAGCAATTGCCAGACATTGGTCACGAAAGCGGGAATCACCAGCAGGGCCGCCGCCGCTGCCGGGGTCATCAGGGCGCCCAGCACGCCCATGGCCACGGTGGGCAGGCCCATGCCGGTCACGCCTTTCACCAGGCCGGCGGCGACGAAGGTGGCGAGCAGCAGCGCCAGAAGGGATAGCGTCGGTTCGTTCATGCCGGCATTTGAAACCCGCCCCACCTTTGGCACAATGTGGTTTTTCCGCTTTTGCCTTCGGCTCGACCGAAGCAACCCAGGCACGGCCTTCCATGCGGCTCGATCTTTCCGACCTCCGTCTTTTCCTGTGCGTCGTGGACGCGCAGGCAGCATCACCCGGGGCGCGCGCGCGCGCACCTGGCGCTGGCCTCGGCCAGCGAGCGCCTGCGCGCCATGGAGGACGCGACCGCGTGCGCCTGCTGGAGCGCCGCCACCGCGGCGTGACGCCCACCGAAGCGGGAGACGCGCTGGCCCACCATGCGCGGCTGATCCTGCGCCAGCATCCCGGCTGCGGCAAGAGCTGCACGATTACGCGGAAGGCGCCAAAGGCACCATCCACCTGTATGCCAACACCGCCGCGCTGGCGGAATTCCTGCCGCCCCGCCTCGCGCCATGGCTGGCCGCCCGCCCGGGGCTGCGCGTGGAGCTCAAGGAGCGCACCAGCGTGGAGATCGTGGGCGCGGTCGCGGCGGGGCTGGGCCGAGGGCGGGCATCGTGTCGGACGCCGTGGACGCCGGCGGCCTGCAACTGCAGCCCGTGGCCCGCGATCATCTGGCGCTCATCGTGCCGCCCGGCCACCGGCTGGCGCAGCGGGCCGCGGCGGTTCCGTTTGCCGAGGTGCTCGACGAACCCTATGTCGGACTGGCGCCGGGCAATGCGCTGCAGGACCACATCGAAGAACACGCCCGCGCGGCGGGCCGCAGCCTGAAGCTGCGCATCCGCATGAAAACTTTCGAGGGCGTGTTTGACATGGTGTCCCATGGCGTGGAGTAGGCATTCTGCCGCGGGGCCCGGCCGGCCGCCTGCGTCGACGCCATGCCTGCCGCGTGCTGGCGCTGTCGGACGCCTAGGCCCGGCGGCGGCTGTGCGTGTGCGTGCGCGACTGGGCCGAGGTGTCCGCGCCGCTGCGCAGGCCTGCTTGCGGCACCTGGGCGCCGCGCGCCCGGCCTCGCCTGAGCGCGACTGGCCGCGCGGGCGGCTCCGGCCAGTACGCTTGCATACAATTGCGGCCACGACGCCATCCGCCGTCCGCATATGCCGGACGCGCTTACCTGGAGAACCGCAGTCCATGTTCCGGCACCTGGCCGCGCCCCTCGTTCTGCTCCTGTGCGGCTGCGCCGCCACGCCGCCCTCCGATCCGGAGAACCTGTGCGAAATTTTCCGCGAGAAGCCGGACTGGCACGACGCCGCCTTGCGGATGCAGAAGAAATGGGGCGCGCCGGTGCCGGTGCCCATGGCGATGATGTACCAGGAGTCGTCGTTCCGGCACGACGCCCTGCCCCCGCGCGATTACCTGCTGGGCTTCATCCCGTGGGGCCGCGTGAGTTCGGCCTATGGCTATGCGCAGGCCAAGGACGAAACCTGGGCCGACTACAAGCGCGAGGCCGGCGGCTGGACCTCGAGCCGCGACGATTTCGCCGACGCGATGGACTTCATGGGCTGGTACATGAACAAGACCCAGCGCATCAACGGCGTTTCCAAATGGGACGCCTACGGCCAGTATCTCAACTATCACGAAGGCTGGACCGGCTACCGCAACCGCAGCTACGAACGCAAGTCCTGGCTGAAGAAGGTGTCGCAGCGGGTGCAGGCGCGCGCGCAACGGTTCGCCGCGCAGTACCGGCAGTGCGAAGGCGAACTGACGCGCGGCGGCTGGTTCTGGTGAGGCGGCGCCGGCTTGCGGCGCGCGCAAAAAAAGGCCGGGCGCCCTCGCGGGCCGGCCCGGCTTGCCGTTGCGCCCGAATGCGGTCAGAAGTCCATGCTGGCGCTGAACATGAAGGTGCGGGGGTTGCCGAGCACCAGGTAGCCGTTGCCCGGATAGCCGCCCACCGACGACCAGTAGTCGCGATTGGCGATGTTTTCCACCCGCGCGCGCAGGGTAACCAGGTGGCCGTTCACGTCCATCATGTAGCGCACGCCGGCGTCGAAACGCGTCCAGCTCGGCACCTTGAGCGTATTGGCGTCGTCGGCATAGGACGAGCCCGTGTAGACCATGCGGCCGTCGACCGTCAGCCCCTCGACGCCCGGGATATCCCATTCCACGCCCAGGTTGGCCTGGAAGCGCGGCACGCCGATAACGCGGTTGCCGTCGATATCGGAATCGCCGGTGGAGCGCTGCTTGGCGTCGAGCCAGGTCAGGCCGCCCAGCACGCGCACGCTGCGTGTCGCCTCGCCGTAGAACGTGAGTTCGACACCCTGGTGGCGATCCTTGCCCGATGCGGTGAAGTTGTTGTTGTCGTCATAGGTCGCGCGCGGCTTGTCGGTCGAAAACAGCGCCAGGCCCGCGCCCAGCCCGTCGCCCTCGTACTTGGCGCCGATTTCCTTCTGCTTGGAAACGTAGGGCGCCAGGCTGGTGCCGCCGTTGGGCACGGGCCTGCCGTTGGCCGTCTCGGGCGCGGTGTCGCCGGCGACCAGCGCCTCGATGTAGTTCGCATACAGCGACACGCTGGGAGCCACCTTGACCACCAGGCCCGCAGCCGGCGAATTGCGACTGCCGTCGTACGCGTCGTTTTCCTTGCCGGTGTTGTAGGCATAGCTGCGCGAGGACAGGCGCTGATGGCGAATGCCCAGCGTCAGCAGCACCTTATCGTCGAGGAACGACAGCGTGTCGCCGATCGCATAGCTGCTGGTGCGGACGCGGCGCTGCAGGCCGGGATCGTCCAGATCGTTGCCGCGCAGCGCAGCCGCGCTGAAGGCGGGCTTGTCGTAGGAGATGGGATCGTAGATGTTGGTCGGGAACGTGTTGGTGTAGTCCATCACGTAGGCGTTGCGCGTCTTCTGGTCGAAGAAGGCTGCCGAGGCGACGATTTCGTGTCCGACCGGGCCGGTGCGCAGCTTGCCGCGCAGGCCGATTTCGCCGGTGTCGATGCGGTCTTCGCGCGTGTTGTCGAAGCGGTAGAAGGTGCCGTCGCCGGTGCTGCCGTTATTCACCGTGACATTGCCCAGCGAGTTGGCCTCGTCGCTGCGGCGCATGCCGAAAGCGGCCCAGCCCGTCAGCTTGTCGTTGAAATCGTGCTCCGCCCGCAAAGTGCCGAACACGTCGCGTTCGTTGGAATAGGACCACGGCTGCGCAAAGTTCGAGCTGGCGTCGGGCGCGTCGGGCACGCTGGTGACGCCGCCGCCCAGCGTCACGTTGGGCCGCGCCCGCTTCAGCTTGTTCTCCTGCCAACCGATGTCGGCCGACAGGCGCGTGTCGGCGGAGCGCCAGTCCAGGCCCAGGGCGAACACGCTGGTGCGCGAATGACCGTCGTCCACGGCGGTATCGCCGCTGGTCTGGCCGGCATTGAACCGGATCCCCGTGCTGTCGTCCGGCCCGAAGCGGCGGGCGATGTCGGTGGAGAGCTGGACCTGGCCGTTGTCGGTGATGCCCGTGGTGACGCGGGTGAGCGGGTCGTTGGGCGCGCGCTTGGGCACGAGGTTGATGACGCCGCCCGGCTGCCGCCGCCGCCCGGCCTGGCTCTACGACCAGGGGCTGCCGTGCGGCGCCGAAGCCAACGCGGCCAAGTTCTTCTGCGCCGAATCGGGTTTCCGCGCTTGCGAAACCGCGGTCCTCACGCACGGAGGCATGGGCTACGCGAAGGAATACCACGTGGAGAGATATTTCCGGGAGGCGATGCTGCCGCGGATCGCCCCGGTGTCCATCCAGCTGATCCTGAGCTATATCGCGGAGCGCGTGCTCGGGCTGCCCAAGTCGTACTAGCGCCCGCGTCCGGGCCCGGCGCTTCGCCATGAGCGCCGCGCTCCGCGGGCGCCGCTTCAGTCCTGTCGATCGAGGAGGCTGCGCAGATGAACCGAATAGGCCTGGACGTGGCGCGCCATGCGGCGCCGGGCCGCGTCCGCGTCCTGCTTCTCGACCGCGTCCAGGATGCGGGCGTGGGCCTGCAGCACCAGGCTGCGCACTTCGTCGGTGGCGAAGTCCTTGAGGGCGGACGCTTCGTGGATCAGGTTGGCGATCGAGCGCATGAAGGCTT
Organism: Achromobacter sp. DMS1; assembly: GCF_001270295.1. NCBI lineage: Bacteria > Pseudomonadati > Pseudomonadota > Betaproteobacteria > Burkholderiales > Alcaligenaceae > Achromobacter > Achromobacter sp. DMS1. Next base: position 16,914 of record NZ_LHSJ01000028.1, read on the forward strand.
CGAGCAGGGGATTGCGGCTGGCCGCGGCCAGCGCGCAATGCCAGTTCACGTTTTCCGCGAGATAGCGGGGAACGTCGGCATAGGCTTCGCGCAGCCGGGCGTCGATCTGGCGCAGCGTGGCCAGATCCTCGTCCGTGCGATGCCGCGCCGCGAGTTCGGCGATGGGGGGCTCGATGGCCTCGCGCGCCTCGATGATGGAAGCCAGCGGCAGGCGGCTGCCCCGCGCGAAGAGGGCGATCTGGCGCGATACCGTGGAGCCCGTCGGCCGGGTGGCGCGCGAGCCGCCGTAGCGGCCCGGGCGGGTGCTCACCAGGCCCTCCGCTTCCAGGATGCGCAGGGCTTCGCGCACCGAGCCCCGGCTCAGCCCGGTCTGCTCCACCAGGTCGCGCTCGCCCGGCAGCATGGCGCCGTCCGGAAAACTGCCGTCCAGGATCTTCTGGCGCAGATGGTCGGCCAGGACGTCGCAGGATTTGGGGATGCGCAGGGTATCGAGTTGCGGCAACGCCGCCGTGCGAGCGGAATCGGGTTTCATGGCGTGATCGTCTAGTTAAGGGTTTTCCATGGCGCGGCCATGATTTTAATTGTTTGACCATTGACTGGTTGAATATTAGCATGGGCAAACACAGAAACCGAGGCGGCAAGCCGAGGCGAGGAGACATCATGAAGAAATCACCGAAGGTCATCATTACCTGCGCCGTTACGGGTTCCATTCATACGCCCAGCATGTCGCCGCACCTGCCCATCACCGCCGCGCAGATCGCCGACGACGCGGTGGCCGCCCCGCCGAGGCCGGCGCGGCCATGCTGCACCTGCACGCGCGAGACCCCGAAACCGGCAGGCCCGACCAGAGCCCGGAACGCTTTGCGGCATTCCTGCCCGACATCAAGGCGCGCACGGACGCCATCATCAACATCACGACCGGCGGCGGCCTGGGCATGACGCTGGACGAACGCTTGGCCCCGGCCAAATGGGCGCAGCCGGAAGTCGCGTCCATGAACATGGGTTCGCTGAACTTCAATATCTCGGGCGCCGGCGAGCGCATCCGCGCGTTCCGCCATAGCTGGGAGCAGCCCTACCTGGAAATGACGCGGGATTTCATTCTCTCCAACACGTTCAGCCAGATCGAGCGCGGCATCGGCGAACTTTCCGCCATGGGCACGCGCTTCGAGTTCGAGTGCTACGACGTCGGGCATCTGTACAACCTGGCCCATTTCGCGGACCGCGGCCTGGTGAAGCCGCCGTTCTTCCTGCAGTGCATTTTCGGCATCCTGGGCGGCATCGGCGCCGACCACGACAACCTGCTGCACATGCGCACCATCGCCGATCGTCTTTTCGGCGAAGACTATTACCTCTCGGTGCTGGCGGCCGGCAAGCATCAGATGTCCTTCGTCACCATGAGCGCGCTGCTGGGCGGCAATGTGCGCGTGGGGCTGGAAGACAGCCTTTACGCCGGCAAGGGCAGGCTCGCCGTCTCGAACGCGGAGCAGGTGGCGAAGATCCGCCGCATTCTCGAAGAGCTTTCCCTGGAGATCGCCACGCCGCAGGAAGCGCGCGAAATGATACAGACCAAGGGCCGCGACAACGTCGCGTTCTGATTGCCGGCACCTGCGCAAGGAGACAGGCATGGATGCGTTGCAGGGATTGCGGGTCGTCGATTTCTCCAAGGTGCTGGCCGGGCCGTTGTGCACCCAGTACCTGGGAGACATGGGCGCGGAGATCATCAAGGTGGAATCGCCGCGCGGCGACGATACCCGGCACTGGCCGCCGTTTCGCGATGGCGACGGCACGGTGTTCCTCAGCGCCAACCGCAACAAGCGGAGCGTGGCGCTGGACCTGAAGTCGGAACCCGGACGGGAAGCGGCGCTGCGCCTGCTGGCGAGCGCCGACATCGTGGTCGAGAGCTTCGGGCCGGGCGTGGCGCGGCGGCTGGGCATCGACTACGACAGCGCGGCGGCGCTGCGTCCCGATGTCATCTATTGCAGCATTTCCGGATTCGGCAGCCAGGGGCCGCTGCGCGACGGCAAGGGCTACGACGTGATTCTGCAGGCGTTCAGCGGCATGATGGCGCTGACCGGCGAGGAAGACGGGCCGCCCGTGCGCAGCCCGATCTCGCCCATCGACCAGGCCACCGGCATGCACGCGGCCATCGGCATCCTGGCGGCGGCCGTCAAGCGCCTGCGCACCGGCAAAGGTTCGCGCATCGAAGCGTCGCTGTTCGACACCTCGATGGCGTTCATGGCCTACGTCATGCAGAGCTTCTGGGAGCGCGGCGCCGAGCCGCGGCGCTGGGGCTCCGCCCACGAGTCGCTGTGCCCCTATCAGGTGTTCCAGGCCAGCGACCGCCCCATTCTGCTGGGCGTGGCCAACGACACCCTGTGGCAGGCATTCTGCCGCGAGGTGGACGCGCCGGCCCTGGCGGAAGACGCCCGCTATGCCACCAATGCCGGGCGCGTGGCGCACCGCGAGGCAGTGCTGGCCGAAGTGGCCGCGCTGCTGGCGCGCGACATGCGCGACGCCTGGATCGAACGGTTTTCCCGCGTGGGCATTCCGTGCGCGCATCCTGGGCGTTTCCGAGGTGCTGGCGCATCCGCACACCCTGGCCAGCGGCATGATCCAGAAGCTGCCGCGCGGCGCGGATGCGCAGCTGCGGGTGGTGTCCCAGCCCCTGCGGTTCGACGGCGAGCGCCCCGCCGCCGCAGCGGCCGCCCCCGCGCTGGGCGAACACACGCGCGAGATCCTCGCTTCGCTGGGTTACGGCCCGCAAGACATAGACCGCATCGCCGGGCAAGCCTGAGCCCCGGCCGGCCCGGTCCGCCCGCGGACCGCGGCGTCATAGAAGGAGACAACCCGGTGTCCATCGACTTTTCCGTCGGCGACGGCGTCGCCACCATCACCATCAACCGGCCCGAAAGACGCAATGCCCTCGATGCCGAGCACTACGCGCTGCTGTCGCAGGCCGTCAGCGCGTGCGCGACGACGACGCGATCCGCGTGGCCGTCGTCACCGGCGCGGGCGACCAGGCGTTCTGCGCCGGCGCCGACCTCAAGTCCTTCATCGGCGCGCCGCCCGGCCTGGGCGCCTGATGCGCACCCAGCAAGACCAGTTGCTCAACCGGGGCATCGAACTCTGGAAACCCGTGGTGGCGGCCGTCAACGGCTATTGCCTGGGCGGGGGCATGACCTTGCTGCTGGCCACCGATCTGCGCGTCTGCTGCGAGTCGGCCGTTTTCGGGTTGAGCGAGGTGCAGCGGGGCGTGTTTCCGGCCAACGGCGGCACCCAGCGCATCATCCAGCAATTGCCCCACGCCATCGCCATGGAGATGCTGCTCATCGGCGACAGGTTCGATGCCGCCACGGCGGCGCGCTGGGGGCTGGTCAACCAGGTCGTGCCGGCGGACGGACTGATGGACGCCGCCATGGCGTACGCGCGCCGCCTGGCCGCCAACGCGCCAGCTGGCCGTGCAGGCCGCCAAAGGCAGCTGGCGCTGCGCAGCCGCGACCTGGACCTCGCTGCGGGGCTGCGCATGGAGCAGGTCTTCCTGCGGCGCTGCAGACCTCGGAAGACGTGCAGGAAGGAACGAAAGCCTTCGCGCAACGGCGCAAGCCGCATTTCCGCGGATGCTGAGCGGACCGCAACACCAACCATTGACGGGAGTTCCCATGCCTTTGAGATCTTTACTGTTCGTGCCCGGCGACAGCGACGCAAGCAGGCCAAGGCCGCGGGCGCCGCGCCGACGCCCTGATCCTCGACCTGGAGGATTCGGTCGAGGCTTCGCGGCTGCCGCTGGCGCGCGGCATGGTGCGCGAGTACCTGGAGGCCAACCGGGGCGCGGCGGCGCAGCTCTGGGTGCGCATCAACCCGCTGGACTCCGGGCTGGCGCTGGACGACCTGGCCGCGGTGGCGCGCGCGCGCCCGCGGGCATCCTGCTGCCCAAGGTCAACGGCGCGGCCGACATCGTCCTGCTCGACCGTTACCTCAGCGCGCTGGAAGCGCGCGACGGCCTGGCCCTGGGCGCATCGGCATCATGCCCGTGGCCACGGAGACGCCGCAGGCCATGTTCACGCTGGGCGGCTATGCGGGATGCAGCCCGCGCCTGCGCGGACTGACCTGGGGCGCGGAAGACCTGGCGGCGGCGGTGGGCGCGGCCAGCAACCGCCTGGACAACGGCGAGTACGACTTCACCTACCGCATGGCCCGTTCGCTGTGTCTGCTGGGCGCGCATGCCGCGGGCGTGCCCGCCATCGACACCATCTGGGGCAATTTCCGCGACCCGGAAGGGCTGGCCAAGGACGCCGCCAGCGCCCGGCGCGCGGGTTTCAGCGGAAAGATCGCCATTCATCCCGACCAGGTGGCGCCGATCAACCAGGCGTTCACGCCGGACGCGGCCGACATCGAGCGGGCCCGCCGCATCGTGGCCGCGTTCGAGCAGTCGCCCGGCGTGGGAACGCTGCAGCTCGACGGGGAAATGCTGGACCGCCCGCACCTCAAGCAGGCCCAGCGCATCCTGGCGAACGTTCCCGCGCCGCAATAGGGCGCGGGCCCACCGCGCGCAGATGGCGGGGGCCTCTCTACCGAAGGAGACACACCATGCATTCACTAACAGGAAAGCTGTGCGCGGCCGTCTTCGCCACGCTCGCGTGCGCCTCGGCGCAAGCCCAGCCCGCATACCCGTCGCAGCCGGTGCACATGATCACGGCATTCGCCGCGGGCAGCGCCAGCGACATCGTGGCGCGCATGATCGCCGAAAAGCTGCAAGGCGAACTGGGCCAGCCGGTCATCGTCGAGAACAAGGCCGGCGCCTCGGGCCAGGTCGCCTCGGATTTCGTGGCCCGCGCCCAACCCGACGGCTACACCATCATGCTGGCGACCAACACCACGCATTCCTCCAATCCCTACCTGTTCAAGCAGTTGCGCTACGACCCGGTCGCCGATTTCACCCCGCTGGTGCAGGTATGCAATTTTCCGTTCGTGCTGGTGGTGGGCAGCAAGGTGCCGGCCAGGAACGTGGCCGAGCTGCTGGCCTATGGGAAGGCGCATCGCGGCGCGGTGAACTATGCATACGGCAACAGCACCGGACAGATCGCCGCGGCGTCCTTCGACAAGATAACGGGCATGGAGGCCGCCGCCATTCCCTACAAGAGCACGCCGCAAGCCATGACCGACGTGATCGGCGGGCGCACCACGTTCATGTTCGTGGATCTGGCGTCGGCGGCGGGGCACATCCAGAGCGGCGCGCTGCGGGCGCTGGCGGTGTCCACCGAGCGGCGCAGCACGCGCGCGCCCGATCTGCCGCCCGTGTCCGAAGCGCTGGGCAAGCCCGGCTTCGACCTGGCAGCCTGGGTCGGCATATTCGGACCGGCCAGGATGCCCGAGGCGGTGTCGGCGCGCCTGGCCGACACGCTCTACCGCATTGTTTCGTCCGCCGAGATCCAGCAGAAGCTCAGGCAGATGGGCGCCGATCCCACGCCGGCCCGGGCCGCGGCATTCGGCTCCTTCGTGGCGCGGCAGAAATCGGTGTGGGGCGAGAAGGTTAGGCAGGCGGGCATCGAACCTCAATAAGCGCGGGGTAGGCATCATCGCCACGTCGCCCATCGTGCTGGCGGCCGGCCCCGCGTCGCCCTTCGGCACGCTGGACGAGCTGCTGGCTTGTGCGAAGGCCCATCCCGGCCAGGTCAGCTACGGCACGCCCGGCGTGGGCACGCCGCAGCACCTGGCCGTGGAGCTGCTCGTGCACATGACCGGCGCGCGCATGACCCACGTGCCCTACAAAGGTTCGAGCCAGCCCTTGTCCGACCTGCTGGCCGGCCACATTCCGCTGGTGTCGGCCGCCATCAACCCGGCGCAGCCGTACATCGGCGTGGGCAAGCTGCGTGGGCTGGCGGTGGCGGACGCGCATCGTGTCGCGAGCCTGCCGGACCCGCCCGCCATCGCGGAGAAGGTGCCCGGCCATGAAGTCCGCATCTGGTACGGCCTGATGGCGCCGGCCGGCACGCCCGACGACGTGGTGGCCCGCCTGAACCAGGCCCTGGCCGCCGCCGCCCGGCCATCCCGACATGCAGAAGCAGATGCGCGAGCTGGGCTGGGAGCGCGCGCTGGACACGCCCGGCGCCATGGACCGCGAGGTCCGCGACGACGTGAAGAAATGGGGCGAGGCGATCCGGGCGGCGGGCCTGAAGCCGGAATAGCGGAACGCGGGGACGGTCCGGGCTGGAAGCTAGAAGCCGGCGCGCAGCGCGGTGTCGGCGAGCAGGTCGGCCAGGCGCGTCGCGGCCAGCGAGCGCGGGCGGTCGCGGGGGTAGACGAGCACCACGCCGAACTCGATGCGGGGCCGAAACGGCAGGAAGACCAGATCGTCCAGGCCGGCCGGCAGCGCGCTGAGGCGGTCCACGAGCGCCACGCCCGCGCCGTGCTTCACCATGAGACAGGCCGTCAGCGACGAGCTGGCCTCGATGCCCACGGCCGGCGGCGCCATGGAGCGGCGCTTGCAGGCTTCGGGCGATGGCCTGCCCGAGGCGGGTGGATGCGCCCAGCGAGATGACGGGTTCCCTGCCGAGCGACGCGCGCGTCGACGTGTCGGCGCGAGGCCAGCGGATGGTCCTTGCGCACCACGCAGGCGATCTCGGATTTGGCCAGCGGCGTGGTGTCCACCGCGGGGTCTTCGACCGGCGCGTACACCACGCCCATGTCGGCTTCGCGGCGCGACACCCTGTCGATGGCCAGCGGCGTGGGCAGCGAGCGCACGTAGATGCCGAGCTGGGGGCTGAGCTTGCGCAGCGCCGCCACGGCCTCGGGCAGCAGCGCGTTGACGAGCGTGGGCGAGGTGGCGACGACGAGCTGGCCGGCCCTGCCGTCGCGCAGTTCCTGGGCGACGCGCTGGACCGCCTGCACGCGCCCGAAGATGTCGTTTACGTCGGGCAGCAGCGCCAGGGCTTCCGGCGTCGGGTGCAGGCGTCCGCCGATGCGCTCGAAGAGCTTCATGCGCAGTTGCTGCTCGGTATGTTTCAGCACCGCGCTGACGGCCGGCTGCGTGACGCAGAGGTCGCGGGCCGCGCCCGTGACCGAGCCGGCCTTGATGATGGCGTGGAAGACTTCCAACTGGCGCAGGTTCACTGCGGGCCTCCGGCATGCGGGTCCGCGCTCCGCCGGCCGCGGGTGCCTGCGGCGGGGCGCTACCGAAGCATTATGCCTGCGCGCGCGGCCGCGGCCCAGACCGCCGCGCGCGGACCGCGTCACAGTTCCAGCGGGTTGGTTCCCTGCCGCGCGATGGTTTCCTGGAACGATTTCGGCGTTACCGCATACACCTCGAACGAGGCGGGCACGTGCTCGGCCCATTGGTTCAGCAGCACATGCAGCTTCTCGTGCGAGTCCACCTCCAGCACGACGATGGCGCCGCGGCCGACCTTGTTCCACACGTGCCGGACCACGCCGGCCGCTTCCAGCCCGTTGAGCCAATCCCAATAGGCTTTCTGGCCGGGGCGCATGGACGAGGGGCGCTCGGGGCGCGGCGAACTGATGACCAGAAACAGCATGGGGCTCTCCTTGCGGCTGGCGTTCAGCCGAGTTGCAGTGAAATGTTCCTGGCGATGCGGGCCCACTTGTCCATGTCCTCGGCGATGTACCGGGCCGCGGAGGCCGCGGACACTTCGTCGGGCGGTTCGATCCCCATTTCCGACATGCCGCGGCGGAACGCCGGATCGGACAGCGTCTCGCGGGACGCGCCCTGAAGGCGGCCCGAGACTTCGGGCGCAATGCCCCGCGGCCCCAGGAGGAACAGGGCGGTGGCGGACACGAGATCGGGATATCCCGCCTCGCGCGTCGTGGGCACGTCGGGCAGGGCGCCGATGCGCTTGGGCCAGAACGTCGCCAGGATGCGGACCTTGCCCGCCTGCACGAACGGCAGGTGAGGCACCGCGCTGTCGAACATGACCTGGACGCGGCCGGCCAGCAGGTCCTGCAATGCGGGTCCGCTGCCCTTGTAGACGATGTGCTCGAGTTTCAGGCCGCCGGCGCGATCCTTGAAGAACTCGCCGGTCAGGTGCGAGATGCCGCCGATGCCGCCCGAACCATACGAGTACTTGCCGGGATTGGCGCGCAGCAGCGCGACGAGTTCGGCCAGCGTGTGCGCCGGCAGTCCGGGGTTGACGGCCAGCACCATGGGCTGCACGCCCATGATGCCGATGGCCGAGAAGTCCTTGCGCGGGTCGTATTCGAAGGCGGGGTTGGTGGCGGGACCGGCGGTGGTGTTGCTGGAGGTGCCCAGCATCAGCGTGTAGCCGTCCGCCGGCGCGCGCAGCGTGGCCATCGCCGCGATGGCGCCCGCGCGCCCGGCTTGTTCTCCACCACCACGCTCTGGCCCAGGCGCTGTCCCATGGCCTGCCCGTAGCGGCGCCCGAATACGTCGGTGGAACCGCCTGGCGAG
>NZ_LHSJ01000280.1:0-5225 GCF_001270295.1 Achromobacter sp. DMS1
TCCGGCCCGGGCGTTCCGGCGGCGGGCGGTTGCTTGTGCTGGCTCATGAGGATTCTCCTTGCAGGGTCGGTCCGGTCGCGGACCGTGCGTCCGTGGATCGCGCGGCGCAAGCCGCGTGCCCGCGCCGGGCATGGCAATTGCTGCCCAGGGCTGCGCCGCGCAACGCGGCCGGAGACGAGAAAGACGCCGGCGCCAGGAACGCCGGCAGCAAGGTCCGGAGAGAGAAAAATGCGATGCGCTTTCGCGGGGGATCCGAAATGCCCGCAGCGCCGGTCCGGGCGCGGGCGGGCCGCGGAGTCAGCCCTTGGCCTCGCCGTCGTCGCCGGGGACGTGATAGCCCGCCGCGGCGTACTCTTCGAGGCGGTTGTAGAGCGTCTTGGGGCTGATGCCCAGCACGGCGGCGGTCTGTTTCTTCACGCCCTTGCACCGTTCCAGGGTGGCGAGAATCAGCCTGCGGTCGGCGTCGGCCAGGGTTTCGCCCACCGGCACCGTCACGTGCTCCACGGCCGGCTCGCCGCCCGGGGACACCTGGGGCGCCAGCATGTCCACGTCGAGCTCGTCGCCCTCGGCCATGATGAAGGCGCGCCGCACGAAGTTCTTGAGCTCGCGCACGTTGCCCGGCCATTCGTACTGGCGCAGCACTTCCAGCGCATGCGCGGAGAACGCTTTGTTGCGCCCCGTCTCGCGGTTCTGCGCTTCGAGGAAACGCTCGGCCAGGTAGACGATGTCCTCGCCGCGTTCGCGCAGCGGCGGCAGTTCCAGCGGAAACACGCTCAGGCGGTAATACAGGTCTTCGCGCAGCTTGCCTTCCTGCACCGCCTGCTCGGGGTTGCGGTTGGTGGCGGCCACGATGCGGATGTCGCAGGAAATCTCGCGATTGGTGCCCACGCGCATGAACTGGCCGGTTTCCAGCACGCGCAGCAGCTTCACCTGCAGGTCCGGCGGCATCTCCGTGACTTCGTCGAGGAACAGCGTGCCGCCGTCGGCCCGCTCGAAATATCCCTTGTGCTGGCGGTCGGCGCCCGTGAAGCTGCCGCGCTCGTGGCCGAACATCTCGCTTTCGATGAGATTGGGCGATATCGCGCCGCAGTTGACCGCGACGAACGGGCGTTGGCGCCGCCCGCTCAGTTCGTGGATGGCATGCGCGGCCAGCTCCTTGCCCGTGCCGCTCTCGCCGATCAGCAGCGTGGTGACGTCGGTGGGCGCCACCCGCGCGATCTGCCGGTACAGCTCGCGCATGGGCGGCGAAGCGCCGTACATCTTGCCGAAGCGGCCTTCTTCCTCGAAAGGCGTGCCGGGCGGCACCTCGCCCGAGTTGGCCAGGATGCGCGAAAGGATGAGATTGAGCCGGTCCATGCTGATCGGCTTGACCAGGTAGTCGGTGGCGCCCAGCCGCAGCGCCTGCACGGCATTGTCCACGGTCCCGTGGCCGGTCATGACCACGACCTCGGCGCTGGCGACGGCCACGTTCTTGAAAATGTCCATGCCGCTGCCTTCCGGCAGGCGCACGTCGGTGAGCACGAGATCCGGCGCCTGACGGTCGAGCTGGATCATGGCGTCCTTGATGGAAGCGGCCACCGCCACCGAAAAACCGCTGTCCCGGCCGATCTCGGCCAAGGTCTCCCTGATGGCTTCGTCATCGTCCACGATAAGCAGGTGAGGCATAGCGACTCCGCTCGACATGCGAAAGGGTTGGGCGCGCCCGGGCCTCCGGCCGGCCGCGTTCGACGTTCTGCCCGAGGCGGGAACCCTGCCCCGCCCAGGAATCGGACAAGCTCCGATCGGCACAATACCGACTCTAGCGCCGGCCGCGCGCCGATTTGCCACATTGCAATAACGTTTTCGATTCCTTGCATCTGGTCGCAGATACCCCTGCGCCGCGTCTCTAACATTAAACGAATATCGAGGAAATCTCCCATGCCAAACCGCACCATGGCGCAGCGTGGGGACACGCTTGCCTGCGCCGAAGGCATTCTGGAGACGGCGGGCATGTCCCCCGTCATGCGCAAACTGGCCAGCCAGATCCAGCTCGCAGCCGCCACCGACGCCAGCGTTTTCGTGGTGGGCGAAAGCGGCGCCGGCAAAGAGCTGGTGGCCCGCGCCATCCACGCGGCGAGCGACCGCAAAGACCAGCCCTTCGTGGCGGTGAACTGCGGCGCCATCAGCGGCTCGCTCGCGCATGCCGAACTGTTCGGACACGAGAAAGGCAGCTTCACGGGCGCCGTGACGCAAAGCGCCGGCTATTTCGAATCGGCCAGCGGTGGCACCCTCTTCCTGGACGAGGTCACGGAAATGCCGCCCGACATGCAGGTGCATTTCCTGCGCGTGCTCGAAACCGGCACCTACCAGCGCGTGGGCGGCTCCGACCTGCTGCGGGCCAACGCGCGCATCATCTGTGCGAGCAACCGCGACCCCGCCGCCTCGGTGGCCGACGGCAGGCTGCGGCAGGACTTCCTGCACCGCCTGCTGGTGATCCCCCTGCGCGTGCCGCCCCTGCGCGAGCGCGAGGCAGACGCGGTGATCCTGGCCCAGCGCTTTCTCGACGCCCTGAACGAACGCCACCAGACCCGCAAGGTGTTTTCGCGCCGCATGCTGGACGCGATGGCGCGCTATGACTGGCCCGGCAACGTGCGCGAACTGCGCAACGCCGTGCAGCGCGCCTACATCCTGGCCGACGCGGAACTCAACCTGGAACTGGCCGCGCGCCCGCGCGCGCCCGCCAGGCGGAAGTGCGCGACGGCCAGCTCAGCCTGCCGCTGGGCACGCCGCTGGGAGACGCGCAGCGCGAATTCATCCTGGCCACGCTGGCCCACTATGCCGGCGACAAGCGCCTGGCGGCCGAATCGCTGGGCGTAAGCCTGAAAACGCTCTACAACCGTCTGGACGTCTACGAAAAAGGCGACCCGGGCGCGCCGCGCGGCTGAGCCCCGCCTGGGCAATTCTTACCGGCTGCTTGTAAACGCCGCCACGCTCTTGATGGCCATGGCGCTTGAAGATCCGGAGGGTTGCGCGGGCCGTTCAGGCCAGCTCTTCGACGGGCTGCTTGGCAAGCAGGATGGTGGCGTGCGCCTGCTGCAGCGCGCCGCCCAGCACGTCCTGAGTCAGGGCGGAAAGCAGGCTGTAGTCGTCAAAGCGGAAACGGCACAGGAGCGAGCTGGAGCTGGCCAGCCTCACGAGCTGGGCGGGCGACAGGCGCATGAGAATGTCCGCCACCTCGCTGCTGAAGCCCAACCGGAACATCGAGGCAGCATAGTCATCGCGCAGCATGCGCTGGGCGAGAAGAAGATAGGACAGATTCACTTCACGGATATCTGCCAGCAAAGAACTTTCGACTTGTTGCACACCAGGCTCCCTGATCCCTACGTGCGAGGGTCCGTATCAACTACCAACAGTCACAAGCAGCAACGATTGCTTCGTAACCAGCTGCGTCCAGTTTTTATGCGAAATGTATCAGCAATTCGCAATTTAAGTAAAATTTATCACATCTCGTGTCATTTTCTATGACTAATATGACAAAAGTTTTTTGATGTTGCTCATAAGACAGATGAAGATACAACTTGACATGAAACTATCTGACAAATTTACGTCAATTTGCCAAATAGACATTCAAAAAGTTGTGTTCTTTACGGAATGAAATCGGCGCTTTTAACCACAATGGGCACCGTACCGATCACCTCGTTAGCTTCGCCCAGCGCAACCGCGCGCTTGTCGACAATGTCGCTATTTGGCAACGCCAGCGCCAGCGTCCGACACCCGCGCCTCCATAGATTCGTCTGACACTCCGCAATGCCCAACGCAGAAGACAGCTTGGTCGAATATGCCCCGCTCGTTCGGAAGCTGGCCCTGCAATTGCTCGCGCGCCTGCCGGCCAGCGTCGAACTGGACGACCTGATACAGGCCGGCATGATCGGCCTGCTGGACGCCGTGCGCCGCTACCAGGAAACCGCCGACGCGCAATTCGAGACCTACGCCACCACCCGCATCCGGGGGGCCATGCTGGACGAGCTGCGCGGCCAGGACTGGCTGCCCCGCAGCGTGCGCGCCAAGGCCCGCAAGATAGAACAGGCCATCCAGCAGCTCGAGCAGAAGCTCATGCGCGCGCCCACCGAGGCCGAGATCGCCGCACAGCTGGAGCTGCCCCTGGCCGAATATCAGACCCTGCTGCACGACGCCCAGGGCGTGCAGATCGTCCACTATGAAGACTTTTCGTCCGATACGGACAGCGCGTCGGACCAGGCCGACTGGGCGGCTTCCCTCAATGCCGGCAACGCCCAGGCCGGCAATCCGCTCGATTCCCTGCTGGCCGGCGACTTCCGCCAGGCGCTCATCCACGCCATCGACGCCCTGCCCGAGCGCGAAAAGCTCCTGCTCTCGCTCTGCTACGAGCAGGGACTGAACCTCAAGGAAATCGGCGCCATCATGAACGTAACCGAGGCCCGGGTCTGCCAGCTGCGCTCCCAGGCCACCGCCCGCATCCGCGCCAAGCTGCGCGAGCAGGCCTGGCAGGATCTGCCGCACGAACAGCAGATGGCGCAGATCATCTGAGGCCCGCCGGCGCCGGCGTGCATGGCGCGCCGCCGCCCGACGTCCCCCCTCCTCCACCCGGCGGATTGACCTTCGTAAAACAGCCCTAAAGATTGATTTGGCCCTGCCGTAATCCTGGCAACGGAGAAATTCGGCGTCGCAAGAAGACGAATTCTCCCGTTACTACGATGGGCGGCCCAGCTGCCCGGTTTGAAGAAGCCTTTCTCTCTTGGGAGCCAAAACATGGCTGCAGTTATCAACACCAACTACTTGTCCCTGGTTGCCCAGACCAACCTGAACAAGTCCCAGTCCGCTCTGGGTACCGCCATCGAACGCCTGTCGTCGGGCCTGCGCATCAACAGCGCCAAGGACGACGCTGCTGGCCAAGCTATTGCTAACCGCTTCACGGCTAACATCAAGGGTCTGACCCAAGCCTCGCGTAACGCGAACGACGGTATCTCGATCGCCCAGACGACTGAAGGCGCTCTTAACGAAATCAACAACAACCTGCAGCGTATTCGTGAGCTGACGGTTCAAGCCACGAACGGCACTAACTCCGATTCCGATCTCAAGTCGATCCAGGATGAAATCGGCCAGCGTCTGGCTGAGATCAATCGTGTCTCCGAACAAACGCAATTTAACGGCGTGAAAGTTCTGGCTAGCGACAACGCCCTGAAGATCCAAGTTGGTGCAAATGACAA
>NZ_LHSJ01000281.1:0-9208 GCF_001270295.1 Achromobacter sp. DMS1
GCGCCATACCTGCTGGACGGGCCCGCCTGAACCGCGTCCCGCATGCTTTCATAACCAGAACACAGGATCCGAGACATGAGCCAAGACAAACCCCGCAAAAAACCCGAAGAACTGCGCAGCCACCGCTGGTACGGCGTGAAAGACCTGCGTTCCTTCGGCCATCGCTCGCGCACCGCGCAGATGGGCTATCACCGCTCCGACTACGCGGGCAAGCCGGTGATCGCCATCATCAACACCTGGAGCGACATCAACCCCTGTCACAGCCATTTCCGCCAGCGCGTGGAAGAGGTCAAGCGCGGCATCTGGCAGGCCGGCGGCTTCCCCGTGGAAATGCCGGCGATGAGCCTGTCCGAGCCGTTCCAGAAGCCCACCACCATGCTCTACCGCAACCTGCTGGCCATGGAAACCGAGGAGCTGCTGCGCTCGTATCCGGCCGACGGCTGTGTGCTGATGGGCGGCTGCGACAAGACCACGCCGGCGCTCATCATGGGCGCGGTGTCCATGGACCTGCCCACGATCTTCGTGCCGGCCGGCCCCATGCTGCGCGGCAACTGGAACGGCAACACGCTGGGGTCGGGCTCGGACACCTGGAAATACTGGGCGGAGCTGCGCGCGGGCAACATCACCGAAGAAGACTGGCAGGGCGTGGAAGACGGCATCGCGCGCTCGCCGGGCCATTGCATGACCATGGGCACGGCCTCGACCATGACGTCGGCGGTGGAGGCGCTGGGCCTGTGCCTGTCGGGCTATGCGTCCATTCCGGCGCCGGATTCGCGCCACGCGCAGATGGCCAGCCTGTCGGGCAAGCGCATCGTCGAGATGGTGTGGGAAGACCTCAAGCCCTCCGACCTGCTGACCGAGGCATCCTACGACAACGCGGTGCGCACCGTGCTGGCGCTGTCCGGTTCGACCAACGCCGTGGTGCACCTGATCGCCATGGCGCGGCGCAGCGGTTTCGGGCTGGACCTGGACCGTTTCGACGCGCTGGCGCGCAGCACGCCGGTGCTGGCGAACCTGCGCCCCTCGGGCAAGTACCTGATGGAAGACTTCTATTACGCGGGCGGCCTGCGGGCCATGCTGGCGCAGATGCAGGATCTGCTGGACCTGTCCCAGCGCACCGTGGACGGCTGCACGCTGGGCGGGAACATCGCCGGCGCGCGCATCTTCAACGAAGACGTGATCCGCCCGCGCGGGCAGGCCATCATCGAGCGCGACGGCCTGGCCGTGCTGCGCGGCAACCTGGCGCCGGACGGCGCGGTCATCAGCCGCCCGCCATGGAGGCGCGGCTGCAGGTGCACACGGGCCGGGCCGTGGTGTTCAAGGACTACAACGACATGGCCGAGCGCATCGACGACCCCGCGCTGGACGTGGACGCCGACAGCGTCATCGTCCTGCAGAACGCCGGGCCGCAGGGCGCGCCGGGCATGCCGGAATGGGGCCAGCTTCCCATTCCGCAGAAGCTGCTCAAGCAGGGCGTGCGCGACATGGTGCGCATCTCCGACGCCCGCATGAGCGGCACCAGTTACGGCGCTGCGTGCTGCACGTATCGCCCGAATCCTATGTGGGCGGCCCGCTCGCGTTGGTGAAAGACGGCGATCTCATCTCGCTGGACGTGCCGGGCCGCAAGATCGAGCTGCGGGTGTCCGACGAAGAGCTGGCCGCGCGCAAGGCCGCGTGGCAGCCGCCGCAGCCGCGTTTCGAGCGCGGCTACGGAGTGCTGTACCTCAAGCACATCGGGCAGGCCGACACGGGCTGCGATTTCGATTTCCTGCAGACCGGACAGCGGGCCGGCGCGGCCGGCGAGCCCGAAATCCACTGACCCGCGCAGCGGGCGCCACGACAACACAGAGAGGAGACAAAACCATGAAGAACCACGCTACATCCCGCGCGGACGCGCGCCAGCCGCTGCTGGCCATGACCGCCTTCGCGGCGCTGGCCGCGCTGGGCGGCCCGGCTTGCGCCCAGGGCGGGGACTGGCGTCGCGGCCGGTCAAGCTGGTGGTGCCGTTTCCGCCGGGCGGCAGCACCGACGCCGTGGGCCGCATGCTCGCGGCCGGTCTGTCCAAGGAGCTGGGACAGACGGTGATCGTCGAGAACAAGGGCGGGGCCAACGGCAATATCGGCTCCGACGCGGTCGCCAAGGCCGAGCCCGATGGCCATACGCTGCTGCTTTCGGGCGTGGGCTCCAACGCCATCAACTACGCGCTCTACCAGAGCATGCCGTACCGCGACGCGGATTTCTCGCACATTTCGCTGCTGGCGACCGGCCCCAACGTGCTGGTGGCCAATCCGGAGTTTCCGGCGCGCACCTTCGCCGAGCTCATCAAGCTGGCGCGCGAGAACCCGGGCAAGTACACCCACGCCAGCTCGGGCAACGGCTCCTCGGGCCATCTCGCCATGGAGATGCTGAAGCAGGCGGCCAAGATCGACCTGATGCACGTGCCCTACAAGGGCGGCGCCGCGGCGATCACCGACACCATCGCGGGCCGCGTCTCGGTGTTGTTCCTGAACCAGGACAACCTGCTGCCGCAGGTGCAGGCCGGCAAGCTGCGCGCGCTGGCCGTGGCCAGCGCCAAGCGCAATCCGGCCTATCCCGACACGCCCACCATCGCCGAGTCGGGCTATCCTGGCTTCGCGGCCGAATCGTGGTTCGGCCTGTCGGCGCGGCCGGCCCGGACCCCGCCCGCCGTCATCGAGCGGCTGCACCAGGCTACGGTGAAGGCCCTGGCCGATCCCGCCACGCGGCAGAAGCTCGAAAGCGTAGGCTTCGTGGTGGTGGGCAACGACCCCAAGGCGTTCTCGGCCTTCGTCGGCAACGAGATCGCCAAGTGGGGCGCGGCCGCCAAGGCGTCCGGCGCGCGCATGGACTGAGCTTTTCCCGCCGCGGCCCCGGCCGGCCGCGGCTCTACGATTCCGCATCCCTGAAAGGCAAATGCAGCAATGAATTCACCGCTACCCAACCGTTTCCGCCAACGCATCCTGGCCCGCGAGCGCCTCATCGGCTTCTGGATGTGCATGGCCAGCCACATCACGGCCGAGGTGGCCGGCCTGGCCGAGTTCGACTGGCTGCTCCTCGACGGCGAGCACTCGCCCAACGACGTGCCCATGTTCCTGCAGCAGTTGCAGGCCTTGCAGGCCAGCGGCAGCGCGCCCATCGGCCGGCCGTCGTGGAACGACCCCGTGGAGATCAAGCGCCTGCTGGACATCGGTTTCTACAACCTGCTGATTCCTTTCGTGGAGTCGGAAGACGACGCGCGGCGCGCGGTGGCGGCCACCCGCTATCCGCCGCAGGGCATCCGGGGCGTGGCCGGCGCGCAGCGCAGCAACCGCTACGGCACCGTGCCGGGCTATCTGCAGACCATCAATGACAACATCTGTGTGCTGGTGCAGATCGAGAGCCGGCCGGGCATCGAAGCCGTGGACGAGATCGCCTCGGTGGAGGGCGTGGACGGCGTGTTCATCGGTCCTTCGGACCTGGCCGCGGCGCTGGGCCATCTGGGCAATCCCGGCCACCCCGAGGTCCAGGAGGCCATCCGCCGCCTCTACCAGCGCATCAGCGCGCAGGGCAAGGCAGTGGGCATCCTGGCCCCGGTGGCGGCCGACGCGCGCCGCTACCTCGACATGGGCATGCACTTCGTGGCGGTGGGCACCGACCTGGGCGTGTTCAAACAGGCCACTTTCGCCCTG
This sequence comes from Achromobacter sp. DMS1, assembly GCF_001270295.1. NCBI lineage: Bacteria > Pseudomonadati > Pseudomonadota > Betaproteobacteria > Burkholderiales > Alcaligenaceae > Achromobacter > Achromobacter sp. DMS1. The sequence goes on from NZ_LHSJ01000281.1 coordinate 3,687, forward strand.
CGCGAGGCATTTCCCACCTGAACGCGCTCAGCGCGTGTTTTCCAGCGCCAGCAGCTCGTCCACCGTCTGGCGACGGCGGATCAGCGTGGCGCGGTCGCCGTCGAGCAGCACCTCGGCCGCCAGCGGCCGGCTGTTGTAGTTGGAAGACATGGAAGCGCCGTAGGCGCCGGCGTTATGAAAGAACAGCAGGTCGCCCACGCGAGGGCGCGGCAGCGCCTGCTCCGATACCACGCCGCCGGCGTCCTGCGTGAACACGTCCCCGGACTCGCACAGCGGGCCGGCCACGGTCAGCGGCGCCAGGGCGCCGTCGAGCGCCGCATCGCCGCGCGCGTGCACCTCGATGCGGTGGTGGCTGCCGTACATGGCCGGCCGCATCAGGTCATTGAAGCCCGCGTCCACCAGCGCGAAATCGCGCCCGGGGCGGCCGCTCAGCGCATGCACCTCCGCCACCAGCACGCCCGCCTCGGCCACCAGGAAGCGGCCGGGTTCGATTTCCAGCCGCACGGCGTGGCCCAGCTGCGCCTCGATGCGCTTGCGGGCCGCGTCCCATTGCGCGAAGTAGTGCGCGGTGTCGATGCGCGGCTCTCCCTCGCGGTACGGGATCGACAGGCCGCCGCCCGCCGAGATGGCTTCGATGTCGTGGCCCAGCCCCGCCACCGTTTGCACCATGGCGTCGCAGACCTGCGAGAGATGGCCGTAGTCCACGCCCGAGCCGATGTGCATGTGGATGCCGACCAGCTTCAGGCCGTGGCGGCGCACGATGTCCAGCGCCCGTCCGGTGTCTCCGATCCAGATGCCGTGCTTGCTCTGCGGGCCGCCGGTGTTGGTCTTGTTGCTGTGGCCGTGGCCGAATCCGGGGTTGATGCGCAGCCACACGCGATGGCCGGGCGACTGGATGCCCACCCGTTCCAGCATGTCCAGCGAGCCCGCGTTCACGGTAATGCCGTGCTCGCGCACGGCGGCCATGGTGGCGTGATCGATGAGGTCCGCGGTGAAGACGATGCCCTCGGGCTCGCCGCCGGGGCGAAAGCCCGCCGCCAGGCTGCGCTGGATTTCGCCCAGCGACACCGCGTCCACCACCGTGCCCGCTTCCCGCATGAGCTTCAGGATATGGATGTTGGAGCAGGCTTTCTGCGCGTAGCGGAGGGTGTCGAACTGGCGGAGCTGCCCGATGCGTTCGCGGATGACCGCCGCGTCGTAGACCCAGAGCGGGGTGCCGTAGCGTTCGGCGAGGTCGGAAAGCTGGCGGGGATCGAAAGCCATGTCTGATGCGTCTCGGAAAGAAAATGCGCGCCGGTCTTTCCGGCGCGGGAGGGCGCCATCATGACGCGAAATCCCCATGCCGTAAAATGCCTTCTATTAAAGCATTCATTCATATCTGATATACATGAGCCAGCTATCGCACCGGCATGTCGAGCTGTTCCGCGCACTGATGCTCGCCGGCAGCGCCACGCGGGCGGCCGAGTTGCTGCGCACCTCGCAGCCGACCGTGAGCCGCGAGCTGGCCCGGCTGGAGNGGCAGCATGGGCCCCATGTCGGCCACGCCGGCCAGCGTCACCGCGTCGTGCAGCACGCGGATGGGGCTGACCTCGTCGCGGCAGTCTTCCAGCGGCAGGTAGCGCTGCCGCACCGCCTCCGCCTCGTCGTAGCGGCCTGCGCCCAGCAGGCGCAGCAGCCGCATGGACCCGCGCGGCGCCACGCAGACCGAGCCCGAGGTGAAGCTGCGCAGGCCGAACTCGCGCCAGTGCGCGATGGCGGGGCGCTCGCCGATGCCGCTGACGATCCAGCGCGCGTCCACCGCCTGGCGCAGCGCGGACAGGTAGGCGTCCTGCGCCGGATCGGCGCGCACCACCGCGTACTTCAGCGCCACGATGCGGCCTTCCTCGATGAGCCGGGCCACCGTGGCCGGCGCGAGATAGTCGGCGGACTTGATATACACCACCGCCGGCTTGCCGAGCGCATCGGTGAAGCGGCGGATGCCCGCCGCCAGACCCTCGTCGGTCCAGGGAAAGGACATGGGCAGCAGCATGGCCGTCGGAAAGGCGCGCGAACGCAGGATGGCCGCCTGGTCCATCATCTTGCCGTAGTCGGGGCCCACCGAGGGCAGGATCCAGGTGTCTTCGCCCGCCAGCCCGGCCAGCATGTCCACGATGCGCGCGTATTCGCTCACGCCCACGTTGTAGAAGTTGGCGTTGCCCCCGTACATGACGTTGCGCACCCCGCCCGCTTCCAGATGCGCGAGCAGCGCGCCGTTGGCCGCCTCGTTCAGGGACAGGTCTTCGTGGCGCGCCAGCGGCGGCACGGCAATGACCGAACGCTGCAGGTCCTGGGCGGTGACGGGCGTGGTTTTCATGGAAGCTCCTCTGCAAGGGACGGGCGGCTGTGCGATGGAAAAAGTATACTTGGTTGACAACCTACAACTCAATACATATATTTGTTTAACAAGTAGGCGAGCATCACGAAACAGTCCGAGCACGCGCCGGGCCCGCCCCGCGCCCTCCCGTCAAAGAGACGGCCGCCACGCGCGGGCGGCGGCCCGATTCCTATCGCGCGAACCAGGAGACATCGTGAACAAACTCATCAACGCCATCGCCGCGGCCGGCGCCGCCGTCCTGCTTGCGGCCCCGGCGGCCCGCGCCGCCGGCTACCCCGACAAACCCGTCACCATGATCGTGCCCTTCGTGCCGGGCGGGTCTTCCGACATCACCGCACGCGCCGTCACGCCCGGCCTGTCGCAGCGGCTCGGCCAGACCTTCGTGGTCGAGAACAAGCCGGGCGCCAACAGCGCCATCGGCGCGCAGGCGCTGGCGCGCGCCACGCCCGACGGCTACACCATGATGGTGGGCTCGATCGGCACCTTCGCCATCAATGAGGCGCTGTACAAGAGCCTGGCCTATAACCCCAGCAAGGACTTCGAGTACCTGACGCAGGCGGTGCGCAATCCCAACGTGCTGGTGGCCTCGCCCGCGTTTCCCGCCAGTACCGTGGCGGAGCTGGTGGCCTATGCCAAGAAGAATCCCGGCAAGGTGTCGTACGCCTCGTCGGGCACGGGCTCATCCGACCATCTTTCCGCCGTGCTGTTCCGCCAGCGCACCGGCAGCACCGGCGTGGACGTGCCCTACCGCGGAGGCGGCGCGGCCATCGCCGACCTGATCGGCGGGCAGGTGAACGTGTCGTTCCAGAACCTGGGCGCGGTGCAGACCCACATCAAGGCGGGCAAGCTCAAGGCCCTGGCCATCACCGGCGAGTCCCGCGCGCCCGAGCTGCCCGACGTGCCCACGCTGGCCGAGGCCGGCATCAAAGACATGGTGGTGTATTCGTGGCAAGGTTTCGCCGTGCCCAGGGGCACGCCCCGGAACGTGGTGCAGAAGCTCTCCGAGGCCCTGCGCGCCACGCTCGGCGAGCCCAAGGTCAAAGCCACGCTGCAAGGGCTGGGATTCGAAGTCGTGGCCAATACGCCGCAACAGTTCGCCGCCTTCCAGCAGGCCGAGGTCAAACGCTGGAAGGACGTCATCCAGAAAAGCGGCATCCAGCTCGAATGAGGCCGCCCGCGGCGGGCGCGCCGCGTCCGCCAGCGCCCCGAAAGCGCGGATCAAGTAGCATGGTCTTTTCGCCACTCACACGCAACACACCATGACCACCAAGCATCGCATCATCCAGGTCGGCTCGCTGGCCGGCTCCCCTTCGGCCAACCAGCGCCTGGCCGAGCAGTACGACGTGTTCGAACTCTGGAAGCACCCCGACCGCAAGCAGGCCCTGGCCGAGCACGGCAAGGGCGTGACCGCCGTGGTCACCTCCGCCAACTTCGGCGCGAACGCCGAGCTCATCAACGCCCTGCCCGATCTCAAGGCCATCTGTAGCTGGGGCGTGGGCTACGAAACCATCGACGTAGCCGCGGCCAAGGCGCGCGGCATCCAGGTCAGCAACACGCCGGACGTGCTCACCGATTGCGTGGCGGACCTGGCCTGGGGGCTGCTCATCGCCGGCGCGCGCCGCATGGGCCAGGGCGAGCGCTTCGTGCGCGCGGGGCAATGGGGCCAGGTGCATGGCAGCATCCCGCTGGGCACGCGCGTCAGCGGCAAGAAGCTGGGTATCCTGGGGCTGGGCCGCATCGGCCTGGCCATCGCGCGGCGCGGCGCCGGCTTCGACATGGAAGTCCGCTACCACAACCGCAAGCCGCGCGCCGACACGGACTACGGCTACGAGGCGTCGCTCAAAGACCTGGCGCAATGGGCCGACTTCCTCGTCGTGGCCACGGTGGGCGGCGCGGGCACGCGCCACCTGGTCGACCGCGAAGTGCTCGAAGCCCTGGGCCCGCAGGGCATCATCGTGAACATCGCGCGCGGTCCCGTCATCGACGAAGCCGCGCTGGTGGCGGCGCTCGAAGCCGGCAAGCTGGGCTGCGCCGCGCTCGACGTGTTCGAGCACGAGCCCAAGGTGCCGCAGGCGCTGATCCAGAGCGACAACGCGGTGCTGCTGCCGCACATCGGCAGCGCCACGCGCGAAACCCGCATGGCCATGGAAGACCTCATGCTCGACAACCTGCGCGCGTTCTTCGAAACCGGCCGGGTCATCACGCCGGCGGAATGAGCCCGGCGCAAGGCGGGCGGCCGCCCGGATGAAAAAAGCCTCCCGGCGCCCATACCGGGAGGCTTTTCGTTTTTCGCGCCCGAGGACGCGGAAAAACCTTGCAAAGGAACGAGAACGGGCCTGCGGCCCGGGCGGCGGCTTACTTCGCCGGCGCGGCGGGAGCCTGCTTGGCTCCGGCGTGCTCATGCTTGGCGGTCTTGCCGGCCTTGTGATGCTTGTGCGTCTGGGACTTCGAGGCGGAAGCCTTGGCCGTGCCCTCGGCGCCGGCTGCGAAGGCCGCCGGCGCGGCGGCCAGGCCCAGGCACAGGGCCGAGGTGGAAAGAAAAGCGGCAATGCGGGAGTGAGTCGTCATTTCATGAGCTCCTGAATACACGATGAAAGACCGGCGGGTCTTGCATCCGCAAGGCGCGGCGCCATCGCCGCACGGCCTTGTAAAGCGTTGGAGGCCGGCCGCGGCCGAAGGTTCACGCAAGCGCACTTTTTTTCCGCTGTTAACGCCTCGTCATTTCCGCGTCATCAATCCGAAAGCTCAGGCCTCGAACACCAGCAGCGCCACCGTGGCGAACAGCATGGCCGCAAAACATGCTCTCAGCTTTTTTTCAGGAAGCCGGTAGGCCAGGCGCACGCCCACCGGCACGAACAGCAGGCTGCCCAGCGCCAGCGGCAGGCCGACCAGCCAGTCGGCCTGCCCCGCCCATCCGTAAGTGGCCAGCGCGATGGTCGAGCCGGGAATCACCATCGACAGCGCGAGCGCCTGCGCCGAGGTCTGCGGCAGGCGGAAGACCGAGGTGATGATGGGCACGGCCAGCACCGCGCCGCCCACGCCGAAGAAGCCGCCCAGCGTGCCGCACAGCATGCCCAGCACGCAGGCGCGGCGCGGCGTGAACGCCGGCGCGGGGCCGGCGCCGGCTTGCGGCGGGGCGCTCCGGCGC
>NZ_LHSJ01000282.1:0-5186 GCF_001270295.1 Achromobacter sp. DMS1
GCCAGCATGGCGCGGCCGAGGTCGAACAGAATGGCCTGGCCGGCCACGCGCCCCTGGCCCAGCACGAGGTCGACGTTGCCCACGTCCGGCCCGCCCAGGTTGATCGAACGCGCGCCGCCGCGGTCCTCCACGTGCCAGCCGGTGACCTTGCCGTCCGCCACGGCATCGACCACGATCTTGAAATAGCCTTCGGGGCCGGCGTAGGCTTCTCCGGGCCTGAGACGGATTTCTTCCTTGTTGACCAGCATGAAGCCGAACTGGTGTCCTGTGGGGCAGCCGACCGGGTAGCTGGCGTACCGCGTGTCGCGCGCGTAGTCCTGGCCGTAGCGCAGGCTGTAGACCTTGCCGTAGACCTTCAGGTTGGCCTTGCCGCCCTCGAAGGCGGCGGGCCAGGGCGAGAGGAAAGCCGCCATGTCGCCGTCCTCGAACACCAGCGCCTTGCGCGCGCCGGTATCTTCGATCAGACGTTCAGGCTGAATCGGCCCCAGCGTGCGCGCATGGGTCACCTTGCCGTCCTGCGGAAGCGCCTTCGTGCGGCGCGCTGCGGTATTCGCCCTTGGGGCGGCCGGGCGGTTTCATAGCGGCTCCGCCCAGGCCCGGATTTCGTCGAGCTGGCTGTGCTGGGTGAGGTCGAGCCGCAGGGGCGTGATGGAAACCGCCCCTTGCGACACGGCGTGGAAATCGGTGCCCGGCGCGGCGTCGGCGGCCAGGCCGACCGGCCCGATCCAGTACACCGGATCGCCATAGGGCGTGGTGGTGCGCACCACCGGCTCGGACGGATGGCGCTTGCCCAGCCGCGTGACTTCGAAACCGCGCATGTCCTCGAAGCGGCGGCTGGGAATGTTGACGTTGAGCAGCACCGGCGCGGCCAGGGGTTGCGCGAGCTGGCGTTCGACCACCAGGCGCGCGGCGCGCGCGGCCGACTCGATGTGCTCCCAACCCTTTTCGGCCAGGGAGAAGGCGATGGCGGGAATGCCGAACAGGTAGCCTTCGCTGGCCGCGGCCACGGTGCCCGAATAGAGCGTGTCGTCGCCCATGTTGGCCCCGTTGTTGATGCCCGAGACGACGAGGTCGGGCCGCGCGTCCATGAGGCCGGTGAGCGCCACGTGCACGCAGTCGGAGGGCGTGCCGTTGACGGCGATGAAGCCGTTGGAGGCGGTGCGCACCGACAGCGGGCGGTTCAGCGTGAGGGAATTGGACGCGCCGCTGTGGTTGGTTTCGGGCGCGACGACGGTGAGATCGCCCAGCCCCTTCAGGGCCTCGACCAGCGCTTCGAGCCCGGGAGCGGTGTATCCATCATCGTTCGAAACCAGAATTCGCATTGTGCATCCGAAAGAAAATAAAACGCGGGTGGACGAGCCGAATTGTACCGTCCGGCGGGTCGGTCCGCTGCGTCCCCGCTCCCCATCCCCTCGGTAACCCGCAGGCGGCGCACCGCATCGGCGCGGTAGAATCCGCAGCCATCGAGAACACTAACCAGACAACAACGGATACGCTTTTCATGGCAACTCCCTCCCTGACGCACGTCGCCGCCCTCGTCGTGCTGGCCTACCTCATCGGCTCGGTGCCTTTCGCCGTGGTGGTCAGCAAGCTCATGGGCCTGCAGGATCCGCGCAGCTACGGTTCCGGCAACCCCGGCGCCACCAACGTGCTGCGCACCGGCAACAAGACCGCCGCGCTGCTCACGCTGCTGGGCGACGCGGCCAAGGGCTGGTTCGGCGTCTGGCTGGCCGAGCGGCTGGCGCCGGGCATCGGTCCGGGCGCGCTGGCCGCCGTGGCGGTGGCGGCGTTCCTGGGCCACCTGTATCCGGTGTTCCTGCGCTTCAAGGGCGGCAAGGGAGTGGCAACGGCGCTGGGCGTGCTCCTGGCCATCCAGCCCGGGCTCGCGCTGGCCGCCGCGGCCACCTGGCTCATCATTGCCGTGTTCTTCCGCTATTCGTCGCTGGCCTCGCTGGTGGCCGCGTTTTTCGCCCCGGTGTATTACGTCTTCGGCTCCGGCCTGGCATGGCGGGCCGAGCCGGCGCTGGGCGTCGCGCTGGCGGTGATCGGCCTGCTGCTCTTCTATCGCCACCGCGCCAACATCGGCCGGCTGCTGCGCGGCACCGAAAGCAAGATCGGCGGCAAGAAAAAACCGGGCTGACGCCCGGCGCGCTCTCCAGCCCGCCGGGGGCGGCCCTGGCCGCCCCCGCGCGTTTTCAGGCGATTTCCGCCAGATCCCAGCGCGGCTTCACCGTGAAGGCATGGGCGTCGGCATCGAGCACCGCGAGCCCGGCCTTCACGCGCTCGGCCGCGGCGAAGGCGATCATGGCGCCGTTGTCGGTGCACAGCGAAAGCGGCGGAAAATACGCACGCGCCTTGGTCGGCTCGAGCGCCGCCGCCAGCTTCGCGCGCAGCAGGCGGTTGGCGCCCACGCCGCCGGCCACCACCAGGCGCTTGAGCCCGGTCTGCTTCAGGGCGCGCACCGATTTGGCGCACAGCACGTCCACGATGGCGGCCTGCGTGGCCGCGGCGAGATCGGCGCGGGTCTGCTCGTCGATCGCGCCGTCCGGCGACGCCGCCCTGACGCGGGTCAGCACGGCCGTCTTCAGGCCGCTGAAGCTGAAATCCAGATCGCCGCTGTGCAGCATGGGGCGCGGCAGGTCGAAACGCGCGGCATCGCCCTGCTCGGCCAGCCGCGACAGGGCCGGCCCGCCCGGATAGCCCAGGCCCAGCAGCTTGGCGGACTTGTCGAAGGCCTCGCCGGCCGCGTCGTCCAGGGTTTCGCCCAGCAGCTCGTAACGGCCTACGCCGTCCACGCGCATGAGCTGCGTATGGCCGCCGGACACCAGCAGCGCCACGAACGGAAACTCGGGGCGCGGATCGGCCAGCATGGGCGAGAGCAGATGCCCCTCCAGGTGATGGATGCCGATGGCCGGCAGGCGGCGCGACCAGGCCAACGCCTGCGCCACGCTGGCGCCCACCAGCAGCGCCCCGGCCAGGCCGGGGCCGGCGGTATAGGCCACGGCGTCGACGTCGGACAGGGCGAGCCCCGCTTCCTGCAGCACCTGGCGCGTGAGCGGCACCACGCGGCGGATATGGTCGCGCGAGGCGAGCTCGGGCACCACGCCGCCGTATTCCTGGTGCATGGCGATCTGGGTATGCAACGCGTGGGCCAGCAGGCCCCGCTCGGTGCAGACGGCGGCCACGCCGGTTTCGTCGCACGAGCTTTCAAAGCCGAGAATGATCATGGCGGCAGAGTTTACAACTGATGCGAAAATACGCCGTTATTGCAACCGATGGGCGCGCCGCGCCCGCCACACCTTCGACACGCCTCTCAACACCCTGGGGACCAGAATGCTGGAGAAGCTATTCAAGCTGCGTGACCACGGCACGACCGCCAAGACGGAGATCATGGCCGGCCTGACGACATTCCTCACCATGTCGTACATCATATTCGTCAATCCGGACATCCTGTCCTCGACGGGCATGGACCGCTCGGCCGTGTTCGTCGCCACCTGCCTGGCGGCGGCGCTGGGTTCGCTGGTCATGGCGCTGATCGCCAACTGGCCCATCGGCATGGCGCCCGGCATGGGCCTGAACGCGTTCTTCGCCTTCACCGTGGTCAAGACCATGGGCTATACCTGGGAGCAGGCGCTGGGCGCGGTGTTCATCTCGGGCGTGATCTTCCTGGCGCTGACGTTTTCCGGCATCCGGGTCTGGCTGGTGAAGGGCATTCCGCATTCGCTGCGCAGCGCCATCGCCGCCGGCATCGGGCTCTTCCTGGCCATCATCGCGCTGGCCACCTCGGGCATCGTGGCCGCGCACCCGGTCACCAAGGTCACGCTGGGCGACCTGACCCAGCCCGGCCCGCTCTTCGCCATCCTGGGCTTTTTCATCATCGCCTCGCTGGACGCGCTGCGCGTGCGCGGCGCCATCCTGATCGGCATCCTGGCGGTAACGCTGCTGTCCATGGCGCTGGGCTACAACGAGTTCAAGGGCATCTTCTCGCCGCCGCCCAGCCTCGCACCCACCTTCTTCAAGCTGGACATCCTGGGCGCGCTGCACAGCGGCTTCGTGCAGGTGATCCTGGTGTTCGTGCTGGTCGAGGTGTTCGATGCCACCGGCACGCTGGTGGGCGTGGCCAAGCGGGCCGGCCTCATGCCGGAGGACAAGCCCAACCGCCTCGGGCGCGCCCTGTTCGCCGACAGCACGGCCATCGTGGCCGGCTCCATGCTGGGCACCAGCAGCACCACGGCCTACGTGGAAAGCGCGTCCGGCGTGCAGGCCGGCGGCCGCACCGGCCTGACCGCGCTGGTGGTGGCCCTGCTCTTTCTGGCCGCCCTCTTCATCTCGCCGCTGGCGGGCGCCGTGCCGGGCTACGCCACCGCGCCCGCCCTGCTCTATGTGGCCGGCCTCATGATGCGCGAAATGATAGACATCGACTGGAACGACGTCACCGAAGCCACCCCGGCCGCGCTCACCGCGCTCATCATGCCGTTCACCTACTCCATCGCCAACGGCATCGCCTTCGGCTTCATCAGCTACGTGGTGCTCAAGACCGCCACGGGCAAGATCCGCCAGGTGCACGCGGCGACCTGGCTGGTGGCGGCGCTCTTCGTGGTGCGCTATGCCTTCTTTCCCGGCTGAGGCGGGCGCCGCCTCGCTATCGGCCCGATTGAACGCCGCTATCAACCCGGCGCTTCATAAGGTTGCTGGGCGCCGCACCTGATTTCGCCGATACACTCCCTATATGCAAGCGTACAGGGAGTCTGTTTTGCGCATCATCCACCACCCGCTCTGCGCCGGGCGGGCCGGCGGCCGTTTCACGAGGAGGCACCGCTCATGAACGTCCTGGCCCGCACCCCGCTGTCCATTCTCGACCTCGCCCCCATCGTGCAGGGCGGCGACGCCGCCGCCGCGTTCCGCAACACGGTGGCGGTGGCGCAGGCTGCCGAGCGCCTGGGCTACAAGCGCTTCTGGCTGGCCGAGCACCACAACATCCCCGGCGTGGCCAGCAGCGCCACGGCCGTGCTGATCGGCCACGTGGCCTCGCAGACCCGCACGCTGCGCGTCGGTTCGGGCGGCGTCATGCTGCCCAATCACGCGCCCCTCATCATCGCCGAGCAGTTCGGCACGCTCGAATCCCTGTACCCCGGCCGCATCGACCTGGGGGCTGGGCCGCGCGCCCGGCAGCGACGGCGCCACGC